>CANRGM010000009.1 GCA_947630155.1 uncultured Clostridia bacterium | reverse complement strand
TCAGCAACTATCCAAATATTCAAACCATTTTTAATACTGAAATCTCGTCTTATTCTACTTACAAAAACATTATCATTACCAGAAACCAATGTAGGAATCGCATAAATTTCTTCGTTTGGATTATCTTTAACAACCACACCAGGAGCAGCTTTTAAAACATCAATAACTTTAGCTAAATCAAATTCTTTATTAAATTCAATATTAATACTTTCGCAATGACTATTGAACACAGGAACTCTAACGGTTGTAGCAGTTATTGCTAAGTTTGGTTTACCTAATATTTTTTTAGTTTCATTAATCATTTTCTCTTCTTCTTTTGTATATCCATTAGCTAAAAATTTATCTATATGTGGCAAACAGTTGTTAAAAATAGGATATGGAAATTTTTCCAAAGTATAAGTATTATCGTTGTCAGAATTATTAAAGCTTTCATTTAAACTGTAAAAATAATCTTTAATTCCATTCTCCAAATCATGAATTCCTTTTGATCCTGCTCCAGAAACAGCCTGATATGTAGAATACACAATCCTTTTGATTTCAAAAGCATCATCTAAAGGTTTAAGAGCACATACAGCTTGAATAGTTGAGCAATTTGGATTTGAAATAATCCCTTTATGCAATTTTATATCTTCAAAATTAACTTCAGGAACTATTAATGGCACATCTGGATCCATTCTAAATGCACTACTATTATCAATGACTATACAACCATTTTTAGCAAAAATAGGAGCATATTTTAATGCAGTGTCTCCACCTGCAGAAAACAAAGCAAAATTAAAATCTGAATTTATAGAGTCTTCATTCAATTCCTTTACAACATAAATATCATCACCAAATCTTAAAGTCTTTCCTGCAGACTTACTAGAAGCAAAAAAAACATATTCATCAATAGGCAATTTTTTTTCTTGCAAAACTTCAAGCATTTTTTGCCCTACAACACCAGTGGCACCTACTACGGCAAGTTTATAATTTTTCAACTTTATTCCTCCTTTGATATTTTATGTGAGTGATTAAATGGTGTTTAATTTCGCATAAAATGTATTTATAATATGAATATGATAAAAATTATAAATTATTACATGTTATTTTAATTAAGAAAATAAAGAAAGTGCTACTAAATAATAATTAAGTTAGCAAATATTAATAAAGAAATACGAATACTTGTATTGATTTTTAATTAGGGTAAGTGATATAATAATATTGTTAAATTATGCAGATAAGAAAGGAATTTTTATATGGATTTTAGCAATATTAGAGTTTGTGCGTTTGTAGGACCATCAGGAACTGGTAAAAGCTACAGGGCACAAATGGTTGCAGGAGAGAATGATATAGATTTTATAATTGATGATGGATTATTAATAAAAGGAAACACAGTTATAGCTGGGACTTCAGCCAAGAAGGCTCCTACAAAAATTGAAACTGTAAAGCATGCCCTATTTATTGAAGAATATGAAAAAAAGGAAATGCAAGATGCTTTTATTAAATACAATCCATCTGCAATTTTGTTACTAGGAACCTCTGATGGAATGGTTGAAAAAATTGCATCTAATTTAGGTCTTCCTAAGATTAGTAAAACTATTTATATTAATGAAGTTGCAACAGAGGAAGAAATGGAGAATGCTAGGAGAATTCGTGTAACAGAAGGAAAACATGTAATTCCAGTTCCAACTTTTGAGATAAAAAAGGATTTTTCTGGATACTTGCTAGATCCATTACAAATATTTAAATCAAAGGGTAAAGGTAAGACCCCATATATATCAGAAAAATCTATAATTAGGCCGACTTTTAGTTATATGGGCAATTTTACAATATCAGATAGTGTGTTTAAACAAATTATTGAATATTTAGCCAATAAAGAGACATATATATACAAAGTTGTTAGAACTAGAGTAAATCAAGGAGATTTAGGAGCAGAAATATATATGGAGGTCATAGTTAATTATGGTAAAAAAATTGTTGATGTTTTGCAAGAATTCCAAATGAAGTCTAAGAAGGAAATTGAAAGACTAACTGCGATGAATGTTGCAAAAATAGATGTTATGGCTAAAGGAATTAACATGCCTAAAAATATATAAGGAAAATAACTATATTATACAGAATGCAATAATTCTGTAGGATATGTGTTAATGTATTATAAAATGAAAGTGAGGAATAAAAAATGGGATTTATTGTTGCGGTAGATGGTCCTGCAGGAAGTGGAAAAGGTACAATAACAGAAATATTAGCTAAGAAATTAAATTTAACTAGTATTGATACAGGTGCTATGTATAGATGTGTAACATTAGCAATTATAAGAAATAACATAGAACTAGATAATTTAGATAAAATAAACGAACTTTTAGACAATATAAATATTGAGTTAATAAAGGAAGATAATAAACAAATTGTAAAGTTAGATGGTGAAGATGTATCAAAAGAAATAAGAGAAAATCCTGTAAATAAGATGGTCTCAAAAGTATCAGAAATAAAAGAAATTAGAACAAAAATGGTAGAATTGCAAAGGAAAATGGCTGAAACTGAAGATGTAATAATGGAAGGAAGAGATATTACAACAGTAGTTTTTCCTAATGCAGATGTAAAAATATATTTGGATGCAGAACTGGAAGCAAGGGCCAAAAGAAGATTTGTTCAAAATCAAAAAAGAAACATACAATGTACATATGAAGAAGTTTTAGAAGATATGAGGCAAAGAGATGAAATAGATAAAAATAAAGAAATTGGAGCTCTAAAAATAGCAGATGATGCAATTGTTATTGATTCAACAAATTTAACTCAAAAACAAGTTGTTAAAAAGATTCAAAAATTGATAAAAAAAGAAAAGAAGGTAAAAAAATTAGAACCTAAAATATATTCAGAAAGACCAAACAATACACGTAAAAAAATAGTTAGATCTATAGTCAAAAGTTTTTTAAGAGGTTTATATAAGATATTTTATAAAGTAGAAATTATTGGTGAGGAAAATAAGGAAAAAGCTGCTCAAAATGGAGGTTTCATAATATGTGCTAATCATATAAATTATCTAGATGCAGTTGCAGTTGTTGTATTTAGCAAGGAAAAAGTAAGATTTATAGCTAAGCATGACTTAGGAAGAATTGGTATATTAAGATGGTTAGAACGTTTATTTGATGTAATACCTATAAAAAGAAATACTCAAGATTTAGAAGCTATGAAAAGATGTATGAAGGCATTGAAAAACAATGAAATTTTAGCTATTTTTCCAGAAGGAACAAGAAACGGCATGGAAAAAAACGGGAAAGCAAAAAATGGAGCAGCATTTATGGCAATAAAAACCGGAAAACAAGTTGTTCCTGTAGGAATATCAGGTACATTTAAATTATTTAGTAAAGTATGTATAAATTATGGTGAACCAATAGATATGACAAAATATAAAATAAAAGGTCAAGAAAAAGAGTGTCAAGAGCAGGCAACAAAGGAGATTATGGACAATATTGTTATGTTGACAAATATAAAAAACTAATATATAATTAGGAACTATTAGGGACAAAAAATTATTAAAATAATTAAACTGTATATTTATTATACAAAATAGCTATTTTAATGTTAAAAATATAAAAATATGTCTTAATTAGACATACCGAAAGGACTAGATAAAATGGAAAATATGAGTTTTGAAGAATTATTAAATCAAACTTTAAAGGAAATTAAAGTAGGGCAAACCGTTACAGGAAATATTGTTAACATCAATTCACAAGGTGAAATTTTTGTAGATTTAGGATACAAGGCTGATGGAATTATTCCAAGAACAGAATTTTCTTACAACGAAGAGGATGATCCTGCTAAATTGTACAAAGTTGGAGACAGAATTACAGCTGATGTAATTAAATTAAATGACGGCTTAGGAAATGTACTTTTATCAGCTAAAAAAGCTAATTCTAAAATAGTAAAACAAGAATTTGAAAGTAAAGTTAAAAATAATTGTACATTTACTGAAAAAGTTACATCTGTAAATGACAATGGTTTAATTGTTGATTATAGAGGAATACGAATTTTTATTCCATTATCTTTATCAGCGATACCTAGAGATAGGAAACCAGAGGATTATAAAGGAAAAGAAGTTACTTTTAGAGTAATTGAACATGATGAGCAATATAGAAAAGTTATTGGATCAATCAGAATATTGATAGATGAGGAAAGACAAGCTAAAGAATCAGAATTTTGGAACAATGTTGAAGTTGGAAAAATGTATAAAGGAATAGTAACTAGTTTAAGTTCATATGGAGCTTTTGTTGATATTGATGGAATTCAGGGATTACTACATATTTCTGGAATGACATGGGAAAGAGATAAAAAACCAAGTGATATTTTACAAGTTGGACAAGAAATAAAAGTTAAAATTCAAGAATTTGATAAAGAAAATAAAAGATTGAAATTAGAATATGATAAAAAAGGAGAAAATCCTTGGGATATATTTGTTCAAAAACATAATGTAAATGATATATTAACTGTAAAAGTTACTAATTTAATGCCTTTTGGTGCTTTTGTAAAAATTGATAAAGGTGTAGAAGGTTTAGTACATATATCACAAATTAGTGAGAAAAGAATTGCTAAACCAGATGAAATATTAAAGGTTGGACAAAAAGTTAACGCAAAAATAATTAATATAGATACAGAAAATAAAAAAGTAGAACTTTCTATTAGAGAATTAGAAGGAACTTCAAACGAGTTTATAGAAGAAGGAGAAAATCAAAATGTATAACGAAAAAATAAGAAATATAGCAATAATTGCGCATGTTGATCATGGAAAAACTACATTAGTAGATGCATTATTAAGACAAAGTCATATTTTCAGGGAAAATGAACAAGTAGCTGAAAGAGTAATGGATTCAAATGATTTGGAAAAAGAAAGAGGAATTACCATCCTTTCTAAAAACACATCAGTTATGTATAATGGAATAAAAATTAATATAGTTGATACTCCCGGACATGCTGATTTTGGAGGAGAAGTTGAAAGAGTTTTAAGAACAGTTGATGGAGTATTACTTTTAGTAGATGCGTTTGAAGGACCAATGCCTCAAACAAGAGAGGTTTTGAAAAAATCTTTAGCTGCAAATTTAAAACCAATAGTGGTAATAAATAAAATAGATAGACCAGGTGCAAATCCATTAAAAGTTGTAGATCAGGTTTTAGAATTATTTATAGAATTAGATGCAAGTGATGAACAATTGGATTTCCCTGTTATTTATGCATCAGCTAAAAATGGTATAGCAAAAATGCATTTAGAGGATGAAAGTGATAATGTACATTGTATATTTGACACAATTATAAATACAATTGAACCACCTAAATGCGATATGGAAGGTACAGCTCAATTATTAGTTTCAAATATTGATTATGATGATTATTTAGGAAGAATAGCAGTAGGTAGAATTGAAAGAGGAACAATAAAAAATGGTATGCCAATTGCTATTTGCAAACAAGATAAAAATATGCAAGGAAAAATTGCAAAATTATTTACATATGTTGGATTAAAAAAAGTAGAAGTTGATGAAGCACAAGCAGGTGATATAGTTGCATTATCAGGAATTGCAGATATCAATATAGGAGATACAATTTGTGATATAAATAATCCAGACAAAATACCATTTGTGGATATAGATGAACCAACTGTTTCTATGACATTTAGTGTAAATAATGGACCTTTAGCTGGAAAAGAAGGTCAATATATTACATCAAGACATATTAGAGATAGATTATTTAAGGAATTAGAAAGAAATGTTAGTTTGCGTGTGAAGGAAACAGATTCACCAGATAGTTTTGAAGTTTGTGGTCGTGGTGAATTACATTTATCTGTATTGATTGAAACAATGAGAAGAGAAGGGTTTGAGTTACTAGTTTCTAGACCAAAGGTTATTATAAAGGAAATTGATGGTGTAAAAAGTGAACCAATGGAAAGGCTTGTTGTTAATGTACCAGATGATTCAATTGGAACTGTTATAGAAAAATTAGGAAGACGTAAAGCTGAAATGGTAAATATGGAGCCTGCTGAAATTGGTCATACTAAGATAGAATTCAGAATACCTGCTCGTGGTTTAATTGGATATAGAACAGAGTTTTTAACAGATACAAAAGGTGAAGGAACAATGAATAGCATTTTTGAATGTTATGAACCATATAAAGGTGAAATTTCATCAAGAACAAGAGGTGTTTTAGTAGCTTTTGAGCCAGGAGTATCTGTAACATATGGATTATATAATGCTCAAGAAAGAGGAGAGTTATTAATAGGTGCTGGTGTTGAGGTTTATGAAGGTATGATAGTAGGTATAAATTCAAGAAATGAAGATATAGCAATAAATGTATGTAAAGAAAAACACTTAACAAACACAAGAGCTTCAGGTTCTGATGATGCTCTTCGTTTAGTACCACCATTACAATTCTCATTAGAAAAAGCAATTGAATTTATTGCTGAGGATGAATTGGTTGAAGTAACGCCTTTAAATATTAGATTACGTAAAGTTATTTTAGATAGTAAAACAAGAGAAAGAGAAGCACGTAGAAATACTGCTCAATAAGGAGAAAAACATGTTTTTATCAAAGCCGGGAACATATAAGCCATGTGGTGTATTTAATATTAAACATTTGATAATGTTTTTAATCACAGTAATAGGAATAGCAGTGGCTGTTAAACACACTAAAGTTAAACAAGATAGTGATGTAAAAAAAATTATAAGAAATTTAACAATTGTTGTATGGATTTTAGAAATATTAAAAATTATATTTGTATTTTCAATAGGGGAAGGAAAAAATTTAAATAGAGTGTTGCCTTTGTACTATTGCAGTTTATTGCTATATGCGGGATTGTGTAGCTCTGTAGGCAAGGGAGTTATTGAAAGAATGGGAAATGTATTTTTGGCAACAGGTGGAATTGTAGGAGGATTGGTTTTTATAATATATCCGAGTACATCTTTGCCAGAATATCCTGTGTTTCATTTTATAAGTTTCCATAGTTTCCTTTATCATGGAATAATGATTTATATAGGTCTTATTATAAATAAATTTGAGTATATAAAGCTTAAGATGTCAGATCTAAAATACTATGCAGGTTTAATTTTTGTAATTTGTGTTATAGCATATATTGTTAATTCAATTTTTGGAAGTAATCTAATGTTTATATCACAAGATTTTCCAGGAATGCCTATTTCAGTTTTGTATCATTGGGCAGGAAAACTATTTACACCTTTAATGGTTATAATACAGATGGTTGTTCCTTTTTTAATTGTGTATGGGGTTTTAAAGGCTAGGGCTTGCACTAGGCAATTTAAAAGTTATGCAAAATAGGAGGTAATGATTTATGAAAGATATAGCAATATCTGAAGCAATAAAATATATAGGTGTTGATGACAAAGATATTAGATTATTTGAAGGTCAATATGTTGTACCAAATGGAATGTCATATAATTCATACATAATAATGGATGAAAAAATAGTTATTATGGATACTGTAGATGAGAGAGCAACAGAACAATGGGTTAATAATTTGGAAAAAGAGCTAGATGGAAAAAATCCAGACTATTTAGTTATTTCACACTTGGAACCTGATCATTCTGCAAATATTAAATTACTAGCTGATAAGTATCCAGAAATGAAGATAGTAGGAAATTTAAAAACATTTGCTTTTTTACCTCAGTTTTTTGATATAGGAGATATTGAGGGGAGAAAAGTTGTTGTTAATGAAGGTGATACTTTAAATATAGGAAAACATACTTTGCAATTTTTCATGGCTCCAATGGTTCATTGGCCAGAGGTTATGGTTACTTATGAACAAACTGAAAAGGTATTATTTCCAGCTGATGGTTTCGGAAAATTTGGAACTTTAGACACAGATGAGGATTGGACTTGCGAAGCTCGTAGATATTATTTTAACATAGTTGGAAAATATGGAATGCAAGTACAAGCATTATTGAAAAAATTAGCTACAATAGATGTAAAAGTAATATGTCCTCTACATGGACCAATATTAAAAGAAAATTTAGATTTCTATATTGGAAAATATGACATATGGAGTAGCTACAAGCCTGAAGATGATGGCATTTTGATTGCATATTCATCAATTCATGGAAATACAAAAAAAGCTGCTGAAAAACTAGGAGAAATATTAAAACAAAAAGGTGCTAAAAAAGTTGTTTTGACTGATTTGGTAACAGATGATTTCGCAGAAGCAATTGAAGATGCTTTTAGATATGATAAAATGATAGTTGCTGCATCTAGTTATAATTTTGATGTATTTCCACCAATGAGAAATTTCTTGTATCAATTAAAAAGTAAGGACTATCAAAATAGAAAGATAGGAATTGTAGAAAATGGAACATGGGCACCTACTGCTGCTAAGTGTATGAAGGAGATTATAGAAGGAATGAAAAATATAGAGATTTGTGACCCTATAGTTACAATAAGAACCAAAATGAATGATTCAACAATCAGTAGTTTCGAAGAATTAGCAGAAAATATTTTAAAATAAATTTTTATTAAATAAAAAGGAGGATTTTATTATGGCAAAATATGAATGTATAGTTTGCGGTTATATTTATGATGAGGAAGTTGAAGGAGTAAAGTTTGAAGATTTACCAGCAGATTGGGTTTGCCCATTATGTGGAGTTGGTAAGGATATGTTTAAAAAAGTTGAAGAATAAAAGGATGATTAAATGAATAAAGAAGAATTAATGATTATTAAACAAAAGGCCTTAGAAAATCATATTCCTATTATAATGGATGATACATTAGATGTAATAGCTAAGATTTTAAAAGAAATAAAACCAAATAAAATCTTGGAAATTGGTACTGCAGTTGGATATTCAGCTATGTGTTTTTCTGAGTATCTTCAAGATGGAGGCATTATAGATACAATTGAAAGAGATGAAGAGAGAATTGAAGAAGCAAAGCAAAACTTTATTAAAGTTGGTGTACATAATAAGATACATCTTTATGAAGGAGATGCTGTTGATATTTTGCCTACACTAGATGAAGAATATGATGTAGTATTTATAGATGCAGCAAAAGGAAAATATCCTTTTTTCCTGGAACAGGCTCTTAGAATGTTAAAAGATAAAGGAGTTATAATTGCTGATAATGTTTTGTATAAGGGATATGTTATGAGTGATTATAATAAACATAAACAACGCACTGCAGTTAGAAATCTAAGGGAGTATATTGCTAGAGTTAATGAAGATGCTAATTTAGATACCGAAATTCTAGAAGTAGGAGATGGGTTAGCGGTTAGTTATAAAAAGTAAAATAAAAATGCACTTTTCTGAACTATACTTAAAAAGTAGAGTTCAAAAAAGTGTTTTTTAATTTAAGTATTTGATGCAAGATAATATAAAGTCTACTAAAATTCCTGCAACAAGGATGATTGATATTACTATTTGCAATTTGTATGAAATTTTATATAAAATTTTGTCTTTAAATTTTTGTATTAATGGATAAATAAATCGTGCGAAAAATACTGTTATAACACCCCATAGAAAAGAATTTAACATTGTTATTCTTCCTGATAAGTTGTATTTGCTATAAGAGTAATCCCACCATGTTTCTGCAAAAAGAGCTTCTAGTGTAAAGCCCACTAAGTATTCGAAAAAAGAGAACAATATGGTGAATAGTATAAATAATTTTAAGTAATTGGTCTGAGATTTATGATGATCCAGGTAAAATGTTAGAATGAAAGCTCCTGTTCCGATATATCGGACAGATTGGAGCATATAGGAATCCTCTTTCTATTATTTCACCAAATAGGCAGTAGCAGAATATTGTTTCAAGTATCCAACCAAAAAATGAAAATATGAAAAAGCAGAATATGTGAGGTGTTATTTTCATTAATTTAGATGGTTGATTTGGTAGATTATTTTCTAATATTGTTTCCATATGATAGTCCTCCAGTTTAATTTTACATTTGTTTGTTATATGAATTTTTTTTTAGTATATAACATTTTTAAAAAATTGTAAATATGGAAAAATTATGTTATCTGTGTTATGAAAAGTATTGGACATAATTAAAGATTGGGTGTATAATAGTATAAGTTGAAAAATTTTTGTAGGAAGGAATTATAGAAATGAAAAAACCAGAATTGTTGGCTCCTGCAGGATCTTTTGAAAAAGCGAAGATTGCATTTTTGTATGGGGCAGATGCGGTGTATGCAGGAACTTCATCTTTATCTTTAAGAACAAGAGCTGAGATGGAAAATGATGATCTAGTACAGACAATTAAATATGCTCATTCAATTGGAAAAAAGGTTTATGCAGCAATTAATATTTATGCATGGGATGATAGTTATGAAGAAATAAGAAAACAAGCTCAAATATTAGAGAAATTAAAAGTTGATGCTGTTATTGTTGCTGATGGAGGAGTGGTTGAAACAATAAAACAAGTAGCTCCTAATATTCCTATTCATATTAGTACACAGGCTAATATTGTTAGTAGTCACACTGCAAACTTTTGGTATAAAAATGGAGCTGAAAGAGTTATTTTGGGGAGAGAATTACATAAAAGTCAGATTAAGGAAATTATAGATAATACGCCAGAGAATTTGGAAACCGAGATTTTTGTGCATGGTGCAATTTGTTTTGGATACTCAGGTAGATGTTTTTTAAGTGATTTTTTAGCTGGAAGAAGTGCTAATTTAGGTGATTGCGCTCAAAGTTGTAGATGGGCATATAATTTGTATGTTGAAGAACATAATAATCCAGGGGAATTAATGCCTATTGAAAATGATGATAAAGGAACATATATTTTTTCTTCTAAAGATTTGTGTTTAATTAAAGAAATTCCAGAAATAATTGAAATGGGAGTGGATAGTCTAAAAATAGAAGGTAGATTGAAAACTAGCTATTATCTAGCTTCTGTTGTAAATGCATATAGAAATGCAATAGATGACTATATTAAGAATCCTGATAATTATGATTATACTAAGTATATGACTGAATTAGAAAAAACCAAGACTAGAAGTTTAACTACATTTTATTTTAATGATAGAAATAATAAAGATTTTCAGGAGTATGAAGGAAAACAGTATAATGCAAATTATGAATTTGGTGGAGTTGTCACAGCTTATGAGGGAGAAAAAGCTATAGTGGAAATTAAAAATAAATTAAAAATTGGAGATGAAATGGAAATTATTGTTCCAAATCAAATTGAAACTGTTAATTTTAAAATTAAACAACTATGGGAATATGAGACAGATGAAGAAATAGATCACGTAAATCCTGGAAGAATCGGACAGTGTGTTAAAATGAAGTTACCAGTAAAATGTAAGAGTGGCTGGGTTATTAGAAGAAAAAAAGTTTAACATTTTATAAATATGTCCAAAGTTAGTAATTTAAAAAGCGAAAAATGTCGAGCAAGGTCGAACGATTTTGCTTGACTATTATTTTTTTAGATGTTATTATAATTATATTAAATATCTATATAGATTTTTATCAAAAGTATTTAAGTTTTAGTCAGGTATTTTAACGGAAAATAACAAAGTAAATTCAAAAATGTTATATCAATTAGTTTAAAATCTAAAACAATTAAATTTCTAATATTTATATTCACAAGTTTCAAACAACATTAAATCTAGATTTTCAAAGAAAATTGGCATTTTAGGAGGTGACATTTGAAAAAATATTATATTGCAAGTTTAGCTAGTATTTTGCTACTTATTTGTACATTTCTTCTGGGGATTAAATTAAACCAAATAACTTACAATAACAATAAAAAGGAAGCAGAAGAAATATTAAGAAAGGCACATAATATGCTAGAAGAAAAAAATTATAAAAAAGGCCTTAGTAATTTTTTAAATGGTAAGTTTGCTACAAAGCTTAATAAAACTAGTGAAAACAGTATAGATAAAGTTACTAATAATATAAACTTTGAAGATAATATCATATCTGATATGAATATAATAGGAATCTTGGTAATACCTAAATTACATGTAGAAGCACCAATTAAGGAAGGTACTTCTCAAGAAGTGATGAAAACATCTATTGGTCATTTTATAGAGAGTGATTACTGGAATGGTAATGTGTCTTTTGCTTCACATAATAGTGGGACAAGTGCACATTATTTTGAAAAAATAAATACTCTTAATATGAATGATGAAATTGATTATGTTACAAAAATAGGAACAAAGAGGTATAAAGTTGAAAGTATAAGACAAATAGAAAGTACAGATTGGTCCATGGTTGTAGGGAATAGTAATCAATCAAAAATTAATAAAAATACAATAACTCTAATAACATGCATAAGTGGAAAACCTAATTATAGATTGTGTGTTAGAGGAATTGAAATATAATAATAGATTAACTTTATTTAAAAATACAAAAATATATTATAGAAAGGATGTAAAATTTATGAAGAAAAGTAAAATATTAAAAAGTTTAACTGTATTAGTAATGTTAATTATGCAATTTTTTTCGTTTACAACTACAGTAAATGCTGCAAATATAGGGGAAACTAAAAATTTAGAAAGAGGAGCTAAAGGATATTATTGCGTACAAAAGTGGAATGGTAGTAGTTGGATATATTTAACATATAATCAAACATTTTATACAGATACAGACGGACAAAAATATGTAGCATATTGCTTAGATCCAGGTAAGCCAGGTGTAGGTTATGTATCTGGTGAGAAGGAAACATATCAAGTTCGAATAACAGAATTATTAAATAATGACGTAATTTGGAGAGTTTTAAAAAATGGATATCCGAATAAATCAATATCACAACTAGGAGTGGAAACAGCAGACGATGCATATTTTGCAACAATGCAGGCTATAAATTCTATTTTAAGAGGATATACTCTAAATCAAGCAAAGGAATTGTATTCTGTTGGTAAATTTTCAATTAATGGTGAGAATTTGCAAGATATACAAAGAAGAGGTAATAAAACTTTAACAGCAATGTATAATTTGATAGATATTGGATTAAATGGAACAGAAACAAGAAGTCAATTTTTAAGTATTTCGATTAAAAGTCTATCAGATTTCAAGAAAGGAAATGATAATTATTATTCACAAACATTTTCTGTTCAGTCTGCTTCAGAAATATCTGAGTATAACATAGAAAAAATAGAAAATTTACCACAAGGTTCCTATATAGTAGATGAAAGTGGAAATAAAAAACAAACTTTTAAAGGAGGAGAAAAATTTAAACTAATAGTTCCACAAAATAGTATTATAAAGGACTTTAAAGGTAAAATTTCAATTAAAGCAAAACAAAAAAGTTATCCTATATATTTTGGAGCTTCAACCATAGAAGGATTTCAAGATTACGCATTATGTAACAACACATATTCTGAAGCATATGCAGAAACAGAAATTAATATTCAAACAAATAAGTCAAAATTAACACTTGTAAAAGTAGATAAAGAAACACAGAAACCTATGCAAGGAGTAAAGTTTCAAATAAAATTTTCAGATGGCACAATTAATACTTTTGTAACAGATAAAAATGGGGAAATAGTGCTATCGAACCAAAGACCAGGAACTATAATAATTAAAGAAATTCAAACATTAGAAAATTATAAATTGAATACGAATGAAATAAGAGCAGAATTAAAATATAATGAAACTACAGAAATAAAAATAGAAAATGAATTACAAAAGGGAAACATAAAAGTAATAAAAATAGATAAAGATAATAATAAAATAAAGTTAGCGAATGTAAAATTTCAACTTAAAGATGAGAGTGGTAAAGTGATAAAAGAAGGAACAACAGATAAAAATGGAGAATTACTTTTTGAAAATATTGTAGTTGGTAAGTATAAAATAATCGAAACAGAATCCAACAAAGACTATAATCTGTCAGGAGAAGAGATTGTTGTAAAAGTAATAGATGGAAAAACACAAGAAGTAAAAGTGGAAAATGAATTAAAAAAAGGATGTATTAAAGTAGTGAAAATAGATAAGGATAATAAAAATGTAAGAATACCAGATGTTGAATTTAAGGTGTATGATGAAAAAGGCAATGAAGTAGATAGTTTAAAAACTGACAAAAATGGAGAAGCAACCAGTAAAGAACTTCCTATAAATCAAAAATATAAAGTAAAAGAAGTAAAAACATTAGCAACATATGTATTGAGTGAAACTGTACAAACAGTAGTGCTAAAAGATAATGAAATAACAACGATTAAATTTGAGAATGAAAGAAAAAAAGGTGCCATCAGGGTAATAAAAGTAGATAAAGATAATAATGAAATAAGATTGAAAAATGTAAAATTTCAACTTAAAGATGAAAAAGGCAATGTAGTAAAAGAAGGAACAACAAATGAAAATGGTGAGATATTATTTGATAATATAGTAGTTGGAAAATATAAAATAGTTGAAATAGAAACAAATGAAAAATATAAAATTTTAAATGAGAGAATAGATGTAGAGGTAGTTAATGGAAAAACAAAAGACATCTATATAGAAAACGAAAAGATTCCAGAAATAATAAATAAAGAATTACCTAAAACTGGTAATGAAAATGGTACATATGAAGTAATTTGTAACCTAATCGTTGTGAGTTCATATAATTTATGTATGTTGATTAAGAAAATATTAGTTAAATAAAAGATATTCATTATGATAGTTAGTATAAGGGATTATATAAGTGTCTTTCAAAATGAAAAAATTGAGTATACAGCATAATTTTGTAATATTCTGTATACTCTAAATTGGTATATTATTCTTCAATTTCTTTTGACAGCTTATTGATTGCTTTTGTTTCAATACGTGAAACGTAGGAGCGGGAAATACCAAGATATTTGGCAATTTGATTCTGAGTTCGAGGCTTTTGACCGTCTAAACCGAAATCGCATTTCTAGGATTAACTTTTCGCGGTCCTTTAAAACCTCTTTCATTTTTCTATATAGTTTTTTTATTTTGAATTTTAAATCAACTTCGTCTTCAATACTTCTCTCATCATTTTCAATCACTTCTTGTAAGGAAACTGTATTGTCATCTTTATCTTTTCCTATAGTGTCTTCCAAATATATTTCTGCTCCTAATTTTTTTGTAGCTCTTAAATGCATTAGTATTTCATTTTCAATACATCTAGATGCATATGTAGCTAGGCGAACACCTTTGTTAGAATCAAAACTTTTAATACCTTTAATAAGCCCTATTGTACCTATTGAAATTAAGTCATCTTGCTCAATATTAGATGTAGAATATTTTTTACATACATGTGCTACTAATCTTAAATTTCTTTCAATTAATATATTTCTTGCATCTTCATCTCCTTGTTCACATTTTTCTATGTATATTTTTTCTTCATCAGAAGAGAGTGGTTCTGGAAATAGATTATTGTTAGATATGTATCCGACTACGAAAATAGCACTTTTTAAAAAGGCTATAAATCCTGATATGCAAACAGTTAACATACATTTACCTCCGATTAAATCTATATAAATTATATGTAGGGTTTAATTTTTTGTGCCTGACCATGAAAAAAAACTTGTAGTAATTAATAATATGTAGTATAATACCAAAGATTGGAGGATTGAAAACAGTGAAAGAAAAGTGTGATTATGAAAAAGAGTTAAGGAAGATAGGAAAGTCACTAAGAAAAAACTTTAATAACAAGTATAGTTTCATTAATGAATTGAGAATTCTACACAATATAAAAAAGATAATAAAATTAAATAAAAGAACAAAAAACGAACATATTGATGAATTAATGTATATGATAGGTAGAGTTAAATTACAATATAGAAAACATTGTCATAAGAATGATTATTATGTTAATCCAGAAGTAAACCAGCGAATTAAAAATGCATATAAAAAATTATCGAAAAAATCAATGAAAATTAAAACTAGAAAATCTACTATAAATAAAACTGGAAAAGATTTGAAAATAGAATATAATTCAGAAAGAGGAAGTTATAAAATAAAAATTTATGAAAAAGATGGATTAGAAAAAATAAAATATTATAAAATAAAAAATATAAAAAATCTTGATAGAAAGAGAAAAAGAGTTTTAGAAGACTTGAAACGATTAAATTTTGGAATAAATGTATTTGATGAATTAGATGTAGATGAAGACAAAAGTTATAAATTAAACCCAGATATTATTCATATTCTTGTAAAAGAGGGAAAAATTGATTACGCCAAAATGTATATAAAAAATGTACTTGATGAAGGTGTATTGCTACATAAGCCTTTTGAAATCAGATATGAATTAAATAAAGATTTATCAAAAGGAGTATTTAGTCGAGAAGAAAATAAGAATATGAAGAAAATGGCTAAGTATGATAGACTAGCTACTAGTCTGATTATTATAGGTAAGAAAAAGAAAATTAAAAAACCTAGGGTTAATGTATTACAAAAAGCAATAAATTATACAGAAAAAAGGGGTATACGAAAAAACAATGTATATATTTTTGATTCAGCAAAAGTTGAAAGAATCATGGAAATGAAAAAAAGAATAGCAGTGCCTGAAACGAGATTACCTAATTTGCGTAGAAATGATGGAACAAGACAAATTGTTACCGGAATAAGAAGAACAAATAATATTAGTGGAAGAAAAATTGCCGGAAATTTAGTAAGAGTACAATATGAAAAAGAAGTTGTATAGGCAGATTATTAGTTTGTTAAAGTGAATATTATAAGGAGGAGAAAGTTCAATGTTAAAATTGAAAAATATTACGAAAGATTATCTTTCAGGTGATATGAAAGTTCAAGCATTAAAAGGTATAAATCTAGAGTTTAGAAAAAGTGAATTTGTATCTATTCTAGGTCAAAGTGGTTGTGGTAAAACTACCCTTTTAAATATTATTGGTGGATTAGATAGATATACTAGTGGAGACTTGATTATTAATGAAAAGTCTACAAAGAAGTTTAAAGATAAGGATTGGGATGCTTATAGAAATTATTCAGTAGGATTTGTATTTCAAAATTATAACCTTATACCACATCAAACTGTGTTATCAAATGTAGAATTGGCACTCACACTTTCAGGCGTTTCTAAAAAGGAAAGAAGACAAAAAGCAATTGAAGCTTTAGAAAAAGTTGGATTAAAAGATCAGATACATAAAAAACCTAATCAAATGTCTGGAGGTCAGATGCAAAGAGTGGCAATAGCAAGGGCTTTGGTTAATGATCCTGATATAATTTTGGCAGATGAACCAACTGGAGCATTAGATACAGAAACTAGTATTCAAATAATGGAAATACTAAAAGAGATATCTGAAAATAAATTAATAATAATGGTAACACATAACCCGGAGTTGGCAGAAAAATATTCATCAAGAATAGTAAAAATATTAGATGGAATAATTGTAGGTGATTCAAATCCATACACTGATGAGGATAGACAAAATGAAACTAATGTAGCTAAAACAGGTAAAACATCAATGAATTATTTAACTGCATTATCACTAAGTCTAAATAATTTAATGACAAAAAAAGGAAGAACGTTTTTAACTGCATTTGCTGGAAGTATTGGTATAATAGGAATTGCTCTTATTTTATCTTTATCAAATGGAATAGATAATTATATACAAAAAGTTCAAGAAGATACACTATCATCATATCCTATTACTATTCAAGAAGAAAGTGTGGACACTTCTAGCATGATGACTGCAATGATGGATGAAAGTCAAGCTAATAAGAATAATGAAGATGGAAAAATATATTCAAGAAACATAATGGAAAATATGTTAAGTACTCTATCTACAAAAATGAAAACTAATAATTTAGAGGAATTTAAAAGGTATATTGAGAATGAAAGATCAATAATAAAAGATAACTCAAATGCTATTCAATATAGTTATAATCTTGATTTGAACTTATATAAAGAAGATACTTCAGATGGAGTTGTTAAAGTAAATCCAAGTACAGTGATGAGCAATATAGGGTTTGCACCATCAGAAGATACTCAATCATCAAACAATTCAATGATGGCGTCTATGTCATTTGGAAGCACTGATGTATGGAGAGAATTAATTGATAATAAAGATTTATTACTATCGCAGTATGATATACTAGCAGGAAAAATGCCTGAAAACTTTAATGAAGTTGTTTTAATTGTAGATGAAAATAATGAAATCAGTGATTATACATTATATACATTGGGATTAAA
The DNA here is from genome assembly GCA_947630155.1 of uncultured Clostridia bacterium. Taxonomy (GTDB): domain Bacteria; phylum Bacillota; class Clostridia; order TANB77; family CAG-508; genus CAG-492. Next base: position 4,270 of record CANRGM010000009.1, on the reverse strand, counting down.
GAATCAAATTGAATTGAAGACAATGATGACATCTATACAAAAAGGTGAAGAGATAGAGAAAAAAGATGTAACATCATACACATATGATGAATTATTAAATTTATCTTACAAAGTATTGTTAAATTCAGATTATTATGAAAAAAGTAATGGGATATGGTTAGATAGATCAAATAATGAAGAATATATGAAACAAAAACTACAAAATGCTGAAAGCATTAAAGTAGTAGGTATTATAAAGCCAAAAGAGGAAAGCAACATACAAAGTACATCAGGTGAAATTGGCTATACAAAAGAATTAACTGAATATGTAATAAATAAAATAAATGAATCAGAAATAGTAAATGAACAAAAAGAAAATCCAGAAATAAATGTATTTACAGGCGCAAGATTTATAGATGAAGAACAAAACCAAACATTATCTTCAGCATTTGACATCTCTTTATTAAGTGATGAACAAAAAGCATACATCTCAGGATTAAGCCAGGAAGAATTAGCAGCTTTTATATCAAATTATACAAAAAATAATGATTCAACATATGAAACTGTATTATTAAGTCTAGGTTCAGTGGATTTAAATAAACCAGCAGTTATAAATATATATCCAAAGGACTTTGATGCAAAAGAAACGATATCTAATGAAATAGAAGAATATAATAAAAAACAAACAGATTCTGGTAAAGAAGAAAATGTTATAACATATTCAGATTTAGTTGGGATGATGATGTCTTCTGTAACAACAATTGTTGATATGATAAGTTATGTTCTAATAGCATTTGTATCAATCTCATTAGTTGTATCTTCTATAATGATTGGAATAATAACATACATCTCTGTTCTAGAAAGAACAAAAGAAATTGGAATTCTAAGAGCAATTGGTGCATCTAAAAAAGATATATCTAGAGTGTTCAACGCAGAAACTCTTATTGTAGGTTTAGCAGCAGGATTAATTGGTATAGGTGTTACACTTCTATTAAACATACCGATAAATGCAATAATAAAATCATTGGCTAATGTTTCTGGAATTGCAAAACTACCAATAGTTGGAGGAATAATTCTTGTATTTATTAGTGTAATGCTAACTGTAATAGCAGGATTAATCCCATCAAAGGTAGCAAGCAAGAAAGATCCAGTTGAAGCATTGAGAACAGAGTAGGAAAAATATTTATTTTTGAAATACTTTTTGAGTATAGTATGAAAAAGGGAATTTAAATCAAAAACTTCTGTATTATATTAAAACGATTTAACATAATACAGAAGTTTTTCTATATTCTCATATAAAACAAAAGTTATTACAAAAATTACAAGTCATTTATTGCATTCCTAGCGAGCTCATCACACCTATTATTAAACTCATTATCACTATGTCCCTTAACTTTAATAAAAGTTACATCATGAATTTTCGTCAAATTATACAATTCCTCCCATAATTCTCTATTTTTAACAGGCTCATTATTGGCTGTTTTCCAACCCTTTTTCATCCAATTATAAATCCATCCCTGATTAAAACAATTAACCACATAAGCACTGTCACTATATAAATTAACTTTACAAGGAAATTTGAGCATTTTCAGACCCTCAATAACAGCTGTGATTTCCATGATATTATTTGTAGTATTAGGATTTCCACCAGATATTTCTTTTTTATTTCCTTTATACATTAAAACACTACCCCATCCGCCTGGCCCAGGATTACCGTGAACATGCACCATCTGTATATATTGTAACCTCTTCCATATTTTTGCCTCACTTCCCGAAAGAAATTTCTTTCAAATTCTAACATTAAAATTTTAAGTATTTTTATATTGATTTTTTCTGCGTTTATGATATTATAACAGTAAAGTTTTTTATATACAAGAGTTTTTTTAGATATAGTTAAGCTAAGAATAGGGGATGAACATATGAGTGAAGTTTTAGGTATAATTGCCGAATATAATCCATTTCATAATGGACATCTATATCATTTGCAAAAGGCTAAAGAGCAGACTAATGCAAAATATGTAGTATGCGTTATGAGTGGAAACTTTGTTCAAAGAGGGAATACCTCAATAGTAGATAAATGGACAAAAACACAAATGGCATTAGCTAATGGAGTTGATTTAGTTCTAGAATTGCCTACAGTTTACAGTGTGTCAAGTGCCGAGAATTTTGCACGGAGGAGCAGTAAAAATCCTAGATGATTTAAATATAGTAGATACAATAGCATTTGGAACAGAGACTGAAGATTATGCAGCTTTAAATAATATCGCCAATATAATAACAGATGAACCAAGAGAATTTTCAAACTTATTAAAAGAAGAACTAAAACAAGGAGTATCTTTTCCAAAAGCTAGAGAAACAGCACTTATTAAATATCTTAATGATGATGTTAGATATAAAGATATTTTAAATAACTCTAACAATATATTAGGAGTAGAATATTTAAAAGCATTAAAGAAACTGAAGAGTAATATTACACCTATAGCAATTAAAAGAGAAAAGGTTTATTATAATGATAATTTTATTGTTGATGATTTGGCTAGTGCTACAGCAATAAGAAAAATGTTGTTAAATAAGGATTTTGGAAGTGTAAGAAAAGTTGTTCCACGCATATGTTATGAAACACTTTTAAAAGAGCATGAATTAGGTAATATAATTTTTGATTTGCAAAGATTCGAAAAAGAAATTTTCTATACATTAAGAAAAATGACTGTAGACCAAATTGCAGAATTGCCTGATGTTACAGAAGGTTTGGAAAATACTATAAAAAATGCTGCAAATTTTTGTAATAATATAAGGGATTTTATAAATATTGTAAAAACAAAAAGATATACTCAAACTAGAATTCAAAGAATATTAGTATTTGCACTACTCGGAATAACGAAAAAGGATGTGTTAGCAGCCAAAAAGGTAGTTCCATATGCTAGAGTATTAGGCTTTAATGGAAAGGGAAAATTGTTATTGTCAGGGATAGCTCAAAAAAATCCTAAAATGGAAGTAATAACTTCTGTTAAAAGGTTTATGGATAGTAGTACAAATAAAATATATAAAAGAATGCTTGAAATTGATATTTTTGCGACAGATGTATATACACTAGGATATAGGAATGATTCTATGGCTAATTTGGACTATACTAAAAATATGATAATTATGTGAGATATATGTTACACATTTAAGGAAGAATTGCTTTTGTATATTTAAATAAAAAAGATATGTGAGGAGATAATAAAATGAACGAAATATTTGCGGATTTACATGTACATATAGGAAGATCAGAAAATGGAAAACCAATTAAAATAACAGCAGCTAAATCTTTGAATTTTGCTAATATTGCAAAAGAATGTGCTGATAGAAAGGGAATAAATGTTGTAGGAATTATAGATTGTGCATCACCTTATGTTATAGAGGATATAGAAAATTTTTTAAAGACAGGTGAAGCATATGAAATTGAAGATGGTGGAATAATTTATAAAGATAAGGTATGTATTATATTAGGAAGTGAAATTGAGACATCAGAAGTAAATGACCAATTAAAAACCGGAAGTGCTCATAATCTTTGTTATTTCCCTACATTAAAGGATATAAAGGCATTTTCTAAAGAAATGAGCAATCACATAAAAAATATCACTTTAAGTTCTCAAAGAGCGAATATTTCAGCATATGAGCTAATTGATATAGTAGAAAAATATAATGGAGTACTAATTCCTGCACATGCATTTACTCCACATAAAAGTTTCTATGGAAATTGTACAGATAGATTGTCTAAAATCTTCAAAGAAAAGTTTGATAGAATTCCTGCAATAGAATTAGGTCTAAGTTCAGATACATTTTTAGCAGATGAAATATCAGAATTAGAAAATAAGACTTTTCTAACTAATTCAGATGCACATTCTTTACCTAAAATTGCAAGAGAGTATAATAAAATATTAGTTGAAGATATTAGCTTTAAAGAACTTATGAAAGCAATAAAAAATGAAGATGGAAGAAAAATTGTAGCAAATTATGGATTAGATCCAAAACTTGGAAAGTATCATAGAACATATTGTGAAAAGTGCGGAAAAAGAATAGAAGGAGATGCTCCAGTTTTAAAATGTAATGATTGTGATAGTTCAAATATAACTATGGGTGTTTTTGACAGAATTGAAATAATAAAGGATAAACCTGAAACACAAAGTCCAAACTTTAGACCACCATATATTTATCAAATTCCACTAACATTTATACCAGGCGTAGGACCTAAAGTTATAGATAAATTATTGGATAATTTTGAAACAGAAATGAATGTGTTACATAA
>CANRGM010000008.1 GCA_947630155.1 uncultured Clostridia bacterium | reverse complement strand
CCTATAATTTATGATACTGATATATCACATAAAGGCCCATGTTTGACAATTATTAATGGAGCTATTGCTAATATTGAAGCATGTAATGGTGGAGGTAGCATAAGTTTTGAGCTAATATAAAATCAGTAAATTCCAGTTTTGTATATAAAATAAAAGAAATATGAATATGAATTTTTAGATTACTAATCTGAATTCATATTCATATTTCTTTATACCTATATAAAATTTGATGTATTATAAATATTTCTTTAAAGTTTCTACACTATCTTCTTGCATTGTAACAAAATCATTTAAGATACTTTCAACATCAGGAGCAATATTGTTATTTTGATTTATTAAACGTCTACCTTCAATTATCCCCATATTTGTACCTTGCATTAATAATTCAGAAAGTTTTGATGTTGTGTCATCTGTCATAGTTTTCATTTGTATACCATACCATGTCATCATTTTATTCATTGCATTGGTCTCATGTGGCTGTTTAGAACTATAATTTGAATATAATTCATTCACTCTATCTGAAATTTTTTGATATTTATTGTATTCTACATTTAACACTTGTTTGAAATCACCATCTTTTACTTTTTCAGAAACATACGAAATTGCATCCATTCCCATAGTTGCACCCTTGTTTACTTCATCTAAAATATTTAAATTTTGATTTTCCATTTTTTTACCTCCATGAAAATAATTTAAATTTATTATGTGCATAAATTTTGGAAAATATTCTAATAAAAACTATTGCAAAAAATTATGATTCATATTATAATAATTTTAATTAAATTTAATTGCGTTTAAAAAGAATTTTAGTAGTAATTATATAGTTACAAAAGGTAAGAGAGATAGTGGTTGCTGAAAACTATCAGTATATAAAATTATGAATTACAATTCTTAAAGTGATTGACGTTAGCAACGAATAGCTAGAAAATAAGGTATATATTTAATATATATAAATAAAGGTGGTACCACGAGTCAAATCGTCCTTTAAGCGGGATTATTTGGCTCTTTTTTTATAATAAAAAGGGGGAATATAATATGACATTATTTGAAGAATTAAAATGGAGAGGGCTAATTAAAGATATTTCAAGTCCTGAATTAGAAGAAAAATTAAATAAAGGAGGAATGACATTTTACATAGGAACAGACCCAACTGCAGATAGTTTACATGTAGGGCATTTATCTAGTTTTTTAATTTCCAAGAGACTAAAAGATGCTGGACATCACCCTATTTTATTGGTTGGAGGAGCAACAGGAATGATAGGAGATCCTAGGCCAACATCAGAAAGAGCAATGATTTCAAAAGAACAAGTAAATAAAAACTTTGAAGCATTAAAAAAACAAGCAGAAAATATATTTGGTTTTGAAGTAGTAAACAATTATGATTGGATCAAAGATATAAATGTAATTGATTTTCTTAGAGATTATGGAAAATTCTTTAATGTAAACTATATGTTAGATAAAGATATTATAAAACGTAGATTAGAATCTGGTATAACATATGCAGAATTTTCTTATATGATTTTACAAGCATTAGATTTTAAATATTTGCATGATACAAAAGGAGTTACACTTCAATGTGCTGGATCAGATCAATGGGGAAATATAACATCAGGAATAGACTTAGTTAGAAAAACAACAGGTGATGAAGTATATGCTTTTACAATGCCGTTGGTTACTGATTCTCAAGGTAAAAAATTTGGAAAGAGTGAAGGAAATGCTTTGTGGTTGGATAAAGACAAAACATCAAGTTATAAATTATATCAATTCTTTATAAATGTTGAAGATTCAATGGTTATAGATTATTTGAAAATTTATACATTTTTATCAAAAGAAGAGATTGAAGAATATGAAAGAAAAAACAATGAACATCCAGAATTAAGAGAAGCACATAAGGCTTTAGCAAGAGAAATTATTACTTTTCTACATGGAAAAGAAGAATATGAAAAGGCTGTTAAATTAACAGAAAATTTATTTAGTAACAAATTTAAGGATTTATCAAAAGAAGATATAATTGATTTGTTTGGTAATGAAGAAATTAAACATGTAGATGTAAATACTAATGTTGTAGATTTTATAACAAATATGGGTGTTGTTAAAAGTAAAAGAGAGGCTAGAGAATTTATTGCAAATGGCGCTATTTCAATAAATGGAGATAAAATAGAAGATAATGAATTAGTTGTTACAGATGATATGTTTATTGACGATACTTACATTGTTGTAAAAAAAGGAAAGAAAAATTATTTTATTGGTAGTAAATAAACATATAAGGAGGTTTCTGAATGAGTTATTCTAATGATGAAAGAATTCAGGTAGTAACCACTGATAGTACAACAAAACTAGGTGACAAATATGTAATAAACTTAAGACTAGGTGTGGAATACGGATTTGTCAATGAAGCAAAAATAGTGATGAATCAACAAAAAGGAACAAATGAAAAAGAATTAAAGATGAAATATATTTCAACTGAAAATGATATGAATCTTTTTTCTTGTGATATTTCATTTGAAAATTTAGGCCTTCATTACTTTTGCTTTAAATTAGTTATAAATGGTGCTATAAAATGGATAAAATATGATGAAAAAAATAAATGTGCGTGTATGACTGAAGAAAATATGAAATATTGGACTGTTACTGTATATGAAAAGGATTATCATGTTCCAGAATGGGCAAAAGGTAAAATTATGTATCAAATTTTTCCAGATAGATTTTATAGAAGCAAAGAATATATGCCAAAATTAATTAAAGGTAGAACTTCAAAAAAATGGGGAGAAATGCCGAATTGGAAACCATATAAAGATCAAGGAGTATTAAACAATGATTATTTTATGGGAAATTTGAAAGGAATTGAGAAAAAATTAGATTACTTGGAAGAATTAGGAGTGGAAATTCTGTATATAAACCCAATATGGATGAGTCAGTCAAATCACCGCTATGATACAGCTGATTATGAAAACGTAGATATATATTTGGGGAATAATGAACATTTGAAGTCATTATGTGATAAAGCACATAACCGTGGAATTTCAGTTATTATTGATGCGGTTTTTAATCATACTGGAAATGATAGCTTGTATTTTAATGAATTTAATACATATGATACAATTGGTGCTTTTCAAGGTCAAAAATCTAGTTACTATAATTGGTTCAAAAAAGATGGTAATGGGAATTTTCAATATTGGTGGGGATTTAAAAATCTTCCAGTATGTGATTCTAATAATCCAAATTGGCAAAATTTTATTTATGGACAAGATGGAGTAATAGATAAATGGTTTGCAATGGGAATTGACGGAATAAGACTTGATGTTGCTGATGAACTTACAGATGAATTTATAGAGAATATAAGAGTTGCAGTAAAAAGAAATAAGCCAGATGGTTTTATTATAGGTGAAGTATGGGAAAATGCTATAACTAAAGAAGGATATGGAAAACAGAGAACTTATTTATTAGGAAATGGTCTTGATTCTGTCATGAATTATCCTTTTACAAATGCCATTTTGAAGTTTGTTAGGTTTGGAAAATACGAATGTTTTGTGGAAACATTAAATGAGATATTAACTTATTATCCAAAAGAAGTGGTATTTTCGCTAATGAATAGTTTATCAACTCATGATATTACTAGGGCAATGACTACACTTGTTGGAGATGGAATTCAAAAAAACGATTATAGTTGGGTTTGGGATGTTCCTTACAGTAGAAAATGGCAATTTGCACATCAAAAGTTGAATAAAGAAAAATATGAAAAAGCAAAGAAAATGATGAAAATTGCAACAGCAATTCAATATTTTCTACCAGGGAATCCTTGCATATATTATGGAGATGAGATAGGTATGTATGGATACAGAGACCCATTTAATAGATTATGCTTCACATGGGAAAATATTGATGAAGATTTGCATAGTTTTTTTATTGAATTAGGAAAAATAAGAAAACAATTTACATTTCTTAAAGAAGCCAATACTAGAATAATTGAGGCAAATGAGAATATTTTATCTTTTGAAAGATATGATAAAAAACAAGGAATTTTAATAGTTGTAAATCGTACTGAAAATAGTATAAAAATAAATGTTCCACAAGTTTATAATAATAGCAAAAATGTATTGCAAATAAATTCAGAAAATGACATAATATCAAATTATGGGATAATCATAAAAAGCTTAATATAACCTTCTATGTTTAAGGGGGTTATTTTTTTATAAGGTTAATTTATGTATTTTAATATAAAATATTATAATTAATTAAACTAAGGGAATACTAATTATATAAGAGTTTTTTGTATAAATGGAAATAATTAGTAAAAAATTTAATATATTTTCTTGCTATTTTAAATTTTCTAGTGTATTATTATATAAGTAAATAAAATAGATATAGTATTATATGAAAATGAAAGGAGTAAAATATAGATGAAAAAAATAACACAAGTCGTACTTATATTGTTTTTCATACTTATATGCTCTTTTACAACTGTATATGCGGATTCAGAAGAAGATGTAATACAGGGGGAAGGAGCAGGGCCAGTATACGAATTGAAAAAACATGAAGAAGCAACACTAGAGGGTTATAAAGAAAAATATGGATCAGATACATATGGTGTAACTGCATATATATTAGATAAAATAAGAATATACAGTATACCATTGGTATTTATAGGAGTAGCGTTTAGTGCAGTATATCAATATGTTATAGGGCTCAAAAAGTTGGATGTTAGAGATAAAGGATTCAGTAGTATGATTGCTATAATCACTATTGGAATCATATGTCAAATTCTTCCATTAGTGTTTGCAATAGTGGTTACAAACACTGGAAATCAATAAAAAATAATAATTGGAGGTATTACAAATGAAAGTTTTATTTGCAGTTAGTGATGAAAAGGATGCAGAAGCAATTACTAGGTATTATCAAAAGGAATATAAGGAAATTATATCTAGTAAAACAGTATACTATTTTAATGCAATAATAAAGGAATTACAAAAGGATAAAACATATGACAGAGTAGTTATAAGTGAAGATTTAGAATTAATAGCTAATGATAATTATCAGGCAGTGGACAAATTCATTTTTGACAAAATGGATACTATTAGTGATGAGGCAACAAATGCTGAAGGGAATGATATTCCTATAATTTTGTTAGGAATTGATAGACGTACTAAAAATGATCCATTACTAATAAAACTATTTGGTTTGGGCTTATATAATGTATTGATTGGACAAGATAGAAGTGTTCAAAAAGTATGTAGTTTAATTTATAGACCAAGAACTAAAAAAGAAGCTAAAGCTTACTATAAGGTTGAGGCTGAAAATGTTAGTTATAATGCAGAGAGTAAAGATGGTGTTAGTGAGTCTGAAATACAAAACATTATAAATCATTATAAAAGAATTGGAGATAATATTCCAAGATGTGTACAGAGTTTTGATAGTATAGTTTCTCAATATAATGAAGAACAAATTAAATTGATAATTGAGATATTACCTAATAATGTAAAAGTAATACTTGAAGAAAATTCAGATGCATATAGAAAAATAATGGGAATTAAAGGTAAAAAAGTTAAAGGTGCAAGTCAATTGCGTAAAACAGAATATGTAGAAAAAGAGATTAGTTCTGGAAACAAGTTAACAAAGCCTGTAATAATACCATCAGCAGCAGGTTCAAAAAATGTTAATAAAGCAAAAAAACAGTCAGAACAAATAGAAATAGAAGCTAGGAGAAAAGCAAAGCAAGAAAAGGCAAAAGCGGAAGCAGAGGCTAAGAGAAAAGAAGAAGAAAGAATAGCTAAAGAAAAGGCAAAGGCAGAAGCAGAGGCTAAGAGAAAAGAAGAAGAAAGAATAGCTAAAGAAAAGGCAAAGGCAGAAGCAGAGGCTAAGAGAAAAGAAGAAGAAAGAATAGCTAAAGAAAAGGCAAAAGCGGAAGCAGAGGCTAAGAAAAAAGAAGAAGAAAGAATAGCTAAAGAAAAGGCAAAGGCAGAAGCAGAGGCTAAGAAAAAAGAAGAAGAAAGAATAGCTAAAGAAAAGGCAAAAGCAGAAGCAGAAGCTAAGAGAAAAAAAGAAGAATCAAAAAAGAATGCAACAAAAGATGAAATTCAAACTGAGAAAAGAGGAAGAGGAAGACCTCGTAAGAATTCAGCTGAAACAGTAGTTTTAGAAGATGTTCCAGTAAAGAAAAAAAGAGGAAGACCTCGTAAAAATTCACAATTAGAAGATGAATTAAAAGACGATTTAGACGATTTATTAGATGAAAAAATTATTGATAGTAATGAATTTGATGAAGAGAACATTGAAAATGATATAAATAAATATAAATATGATGAAGAAGAAGATTTACCAGAATTTGATGATTATGAAGAAAATGATGATGATATACTAGGATTTGATGATGATGAAGAAATCGAAGAAGATGATGATATATTAGGACTTGATGATGAAGAAGAAGTTGAAGAAGAAGATGATGATGATGATATATTAGGACTAGATGATGATGAAGAAGTTGAAGAGAATGATGACATACTAGGACTTGATGATGAAGAAGATGATGAAGAGGATGATGATATACTAGGAATTGATGATGATGAAGAAGAAGAGGATGATGACATACTAGGACTAGATGATGATGAAGAAGACGAAGAAGATGATGACATACTAGGACTAGATGATGATGAAGAAGACGAAGAAGATGGTGACATACTAGGACTAGATGATGATGAAGAAGACGAAGAAGATGGTGACATACTAGGACTAGATGATGATGAAGAAGACGAAGAAGATGGTGACATACTAGGACTAGATGATGATGAAGATGAAGATGAAGAAGATGATGATATACTAGGACTTGATGAAGATGAAGAAGATGATGATGACATATTAGGACTAGATGATGAAGAAGAAACTGAAGAAGATGATGACATATTAGGACTAGATGATGATGAAGAAGTCGAAGAAGATGATGATATATTAGGACTTGATGAAGATGAAGAAGTTGAAGAAGATGATGATGACATATTAGGACTTGATGATGATGAAGAAGTCGAAGAAGATGATGATAACATACTAGGATTCGATGATGATGAAGAAGCCGAAGAAGATGATGATAACATACTAGGATTCGATGATGATGAAGAAACTGAAAAAGATGATGATATGTCAGAATTCAATAATGACGAGGATATACTAGGAATTGAAGATGAGGAAGAAGTCGAAGATGTTGAAGATATTGAAGAAAATGAAGATATACTAGAATCAGATGATGAAGATGAAGAAAATATACAACATAATGGAGCTTTTAAAGGTATAACTAATAGAAATTACAAATATGATAGTGATTTAGCTAGTAGTATTAAAGACTTAAAAGAAACAGAAGATAATACAACATATAATTTCGATACAGACAACTTAATAACAGCTGATCAAAAAATAGTTGCATTCATAGGTACTACAAAAAATGGAACTTCATTCATTGTTAACAATTTAGCAGATTTATATTCAAATAAAGGAATAAAAACAGCTATATTAGACTTAACTAAGAATAAAAATTCATATTATATTTATACAAATAATGAAGAAGGATTAAGAGAAAAGGCACATAATTGTTTTGAAAAGCTAACAAATGGAATAGCAGAAGGAGTACCTGTAAACAAAAATTTAACAGTATTTACTTCTTTACCAGGTGAAGATGATGAATTAGATAATGTTAACAATATAATAAAAACATTATTGGAAAATTATACTATAGTATTATTAGATTGTGATTTTGAAACAGATGTTAGATATTTCAAGGTAGCACAGGAAATTTATTTAATACAAAGTCTAGATGTTTTAACTATACAACCATTAACTGCATTCTTGAGAGAATTAAAAGTTAAAAATATATTAGATGCAAGTAAATTAAGAGTTGTAATAAATAAGGATATAAAAGTAAACACATTAAATGAAAAACTTCTAATAGGTGGAATGTCAGTATATAATGATCCTGCAATGACATATATGACAGAGTTATTTGATAGGGACAAAATAAAATATACAACAATACCATTTGAAGAACAAGTATATATAAAATATTTGGATGGAATGGTTAATTGTCAAATATCTTCAAAAGGATATTCAAAGAATTTTATAACACATCTAAATAAATTGAGTGATATGGTATATCCAACAATAAATGCAAAAAAAGCTAAAAAAAAGTATAATGATTATTCAAAGAATAGTAAAAAATTTGAAGATGCATTTTCAAAAAATACAAGTTCAACATTAGATAAAATGAGGAAAAAGTATTAATATGTAGAGGTGAAATATTTGAAGATTATATTAATATTAATTGTTATGATACTACTGGGAATTGCAATTGCATTAGTAGTATATAACATAAATTTGAAAAAAAAGTTGCAAACATTAAATAACACGAATCAAAAAGTAACGAGTTTAAATGTACTACAAGACTTTATGAATACAATAAGTGAACAAATTACAGCAGATGAAAAAATAAAAAAAATAAATGAAATCTTAATTGAAAGATATAAAATCAAATATTCAACAATAGTTATATATAATGGGTCTGAATATGAAATAAAAGCATCAAATGTAGAAGAAAAACATTGGGATTCATTAAAGAAACTTCAATCAGAAAAAGTATTTATTGAGAGTATTCAAACTGCAACAACAAAATATATAACTGTAAATGGTGAAAATGAAAAACTACCATATTTGGAAATGGAATATGCAAGGGTAAAATCAGCAATGTTTTTTCCCTTGTATATAGACAATATTTATATTGGATATTGGATAATAGAAGGCCAAATGCCACATGAATTTGATAATGTTGATACAACTGTGTTAGAAGTAATAAAAAATAATATAATTGCTGTATTAAGAACAGTGGAAACACAGAGAATTATAAATAATCTAGTAAGAGAAGATACTTATTCTGGGCTAAAAACGGTAGAATATTTATATTCAGAAGCAAGGACAACAATAGATAAATATCCAACTTCAACAGTATGCTTATTTAAAATAATAAATTTACAACAAATAAATGAAAGAGTAAGCAGAAAAACTGGTAATGAGGTAATAACTAAAGTGAGTAATCTAATAAAAGATAGTCTATCAAACGAGTACTTTTTTGTTAGATATATGGGTGCAAAATTTGCCATAGTATTTTCTGGAAGTGATATTGATGGAGTTGCACAATTTATGAAAGACATAAAAAGAAAGGTTGAAAAAATAAAAGTTATACCTAGAGAAGATTATAAAGCTATAGGTAATGCTAAAAAAATTCCGTATGTAATTCCTAAAATAAATGTTGCAATAACAACATATTACAAAGGTACTGCATTAGAAGGAGTAGCATCTAAATTAGAAGATTATCTGGAAACAGCAGATCGAAATGAAAGTGACATAAATTATTTATAGGAGGTGTAATTATGGCTACTGATGAAACAGTTAGTTTTAAAGTCGAAAGAGAAAAGAATATTCAAGCAAGAGAAATTTTGCAAAAGGTTTATGAAGCACTTGTAGAAAAAGGATACAATCCAATAAATCAAATAGTTGGTTACATTTTATCTGGAGATCCAACCTATATTACAAGCCATAATGATGCAAGAAATCTAATTAGAAAAATTGAAAGAGATGAACTTCTTGAAAAGATGGTAAAAGAATATATAGGATTGGAAGATTAATACTATGAGACAACTTGGAATAGATTATGGAGATTCAAGAGTTGGTATAGCTATTACAGATGAACTAGGAATTACTGTACAGGGACTTGAAACCATTCATCATAATGGTAATGATAAAATAGTTTTAAAACGATTGGAAGAACTTGTAAACCAGTATCAAATAGATACATTTGTGATAGGGATGCCAATTAATATGGATGGCACGAAAACTATTAGAGCAGAAGTTACAAATCAATTTATACATAAATTAAAGTGCAGATTTAATAAAATTAAAATTGTAGAAATCGATGAAAGACTTACTACTGTTGCAGCTCATAAAACTATGAATTACTTAAATGTAAATAAACACAGAAAAAAAGGAATAGTTGATACTTTATCTGCTGTATATATTTTAGAAACCTATACAAATAAAGTAAAAAATGGTTGATTTAATTTTAAATATATTGTATTATAAAGTTGATTAATAAATAGTAAAAAATGAATATCATTAATTAATTTGCAAATACTATATTTATTAAATAAAATATTTTCTTGAAAGGAGAATTAGATATGAGTGATGAATTTAATAATAATGAAGAAACAGAGGAAATTGATAACATTATAATTTTAAATGATGAAAATGGTGAAGAGGTTCCTTTTGAATTTCTTGATTTAATAGAATTAGATGGTGAAGAATATGTTGTTCTTTTACCTGTTGAGGAAGAAAATGAGGAGGAAGCTGAAGAAGTTGTTATTTTAAAACTTGAAGACACTGAAGATGAAGAACAAGAATCATATGTTAGTGTTGATGATGAAGAAGTTTTAAATAAGGTTTTTGAAATGTTTAAAGAAAAATTTAAGGATGAATTTAATTTTGTGGATTAAACTATTCCTACAATTTTGAAAAAATGGCTTTTTTGAAAGTCATTTTTTTTATGTTTTGTAGGGAGACGTTCCTGAGAAATTTTGGGAGGTTCCCAGATTTCTCAATAATGTCCAAAAATTTCCTAATTGTGAAAATTGTGTAAAAAATACGAAAATTTGTTGAAGGCTGATGTAAAATATGATAGAATTAGAATATTGTTATAGTAGTATATTAGATTGAGGAGGAGAAGAAAAATATGCTTAAGATACTTAAAAACAATTTGAGAAAGTCTTGGCTAATTGTTGTATTTATTATAGTTTTGTTGTGTGTTCAGGCAATGGCGGATTTGAATTTGCCGGATTTTACTTCAAAGATTGTTAATATTGGAATTCAACAAAAAGGAATAGAAAATTCAGCTCCAGAGGTTATAACAAAGCAAAATTATGACAGAGTGTTATTGATTAGTCAAGAAGACGAATTATTTAATCAGAATTATCAGTTATTTTCTAAAGAAAATTTATCAGAGAAGATGTATAATAAGTATTTAAGGGAATATCCAAATATAGAAAATCAAGAAACATATATTATTAAAGAGGTTGATGAAGAGACTCAAAATAAGTTGAATTTAGAGATGGGTAAAGCATTAATGTTTATATCTATGCTTCAAAATAAAGAAACAGCTGATAGCTTGAAAGAACAGATGCTTACATATTTATCTACTAATAATTCATATAATACTGAAGAAAATTCTACAAATATTGATTTTTTAAATCAAGATATATTTACCATAATAAATGTTATTCCAGAAGAACAGCTAAATCAAATATTAAATGAAGTAAATAGCAAATATTCAGAAATGCCAGATAGTATAATAGAGCAAACTGCAATATTAGAAGTTCAAAAAGAGTATGAAGGGCTAGGGGTTAATTTAGATAAAAAGCAGAATAATTACATTTTAATTTCTGGTCTTCAAATGCTAGGTATTGCTTTTATTAGTATGGTTTCAGCTATATTAATCACATTGTTATCTGCAAGAACTGCAGCTACTTTAGGTAAAATATTAAGAGAAAAAGTTTTTAAAAAAGTGTTGTCTTTTTCTAGCACTGAATATAGAAAATTTGGTAGTGCATCTTTAATTACCAGAAATACTAATGATATTCAACAAATTCAGAATTTAATTCCAATGTTATTTAGAGTTGTAATATATGCACCAATTGTTGGAGGAGGAGCCTTTTTAAAAGTGCTAACCAAAAGCCAAAATTCTATGGCTTGGATAATTGGCGTTGCAATTTTAGCAATAATATTTGTTATAGGAACTTTGTTTATTTTATCAATGCCTAAATTTAAAAAATTACAAGGTTTAATTGATAAATTAAATATGGTTTCAAGAGAAATTTTAATGGGTATACCAGTAATTAGAGCTTTTAATAAAGAAAAATATGAGGCTGATAAGTTTGATGATACAAATAAAGATTTAACAAAAACTAATATTTTTGTTAATAGAACTATGAGTTTTATGATGCCAACTTTAATGTTTATAATGAATAGTATAAGTTTATTGATAATTTGGGAAGGTGCCGATAATGTTGATAAGGGAATAATGCAGGTTGGAAATGTTATGACTTTTATGCAATATACTATGCAGATTGTTATATCTTTCTTGTTTATATCAATGTTATCAATAATGTTGCCTCGTGCATCTGTTTCTGCTAACCGTGTTACAGAGGTATTGGAAACAGATGTCCTAATTAAAGATAGTAAAAATATTAAAAAATTTGATCCAAATAAAAAGGGATTAGTTGAATTTAAAAATGTTTCTTTTAGATATCCAGATGCTGATTCTGAGATATTAACTGATATTGATTTTACTGCAAAACCAGGAGAAGTGACAGCAATTATAGGTAGCACTGGTAGTGGGAAATCAACTATTGTTAATTTATTACCAAGGTTTTATGATGTTACAGGAGGAGAAATTTTAATTGATGGTGTAAATATAAAAGATGTAGCTCAAAAGGATTTAAGAGACATTATTGGTTTTGTGCCACAAAAAGGTGTGTTATTTTCTGGAACAATTGAATCAAATATTAAATATAGTGATGAAAATATGTCTGATGAAAAGATGATTAAAGCCGCTAGTATAGCACAAGCAGAGGAATTTATTTATAGTAAAACTGATAAATATAATTCAGCAATTTCACAAGGTGGAAATAATGTATCTGGTGGACAGAAACAACGTTTATCAATAGCAAGAGCAATTGCAAAAGATCCTGAGATATTTGTGTTTGATGATAGTTTTTCTGCTCTTGATTTTAAGACTGATTTAAAGTTAAGAACAGCATTAGAGGAAGTCACACGTGATAAAACAGTAATTATAGTTGCACAAAGAATAAGTACAATTATGAATGCAGACCAAATTATAGTATTAGATGAAGGTAAGATATCAGGCAAAGGAACACATGAAGAGTTATTGAAAAATAATGAAATATATAAACAAATAGTATTATCACAACTCTCTAAAGAAGAACTTGATTCATAAAAATAAATTTTTTAAGATAGTTTTTACATGAAAAATACTATAAGTATTTTCAGAGGAGGAATTATAATATGGCAGAAAGTAGAACAAATGCCCGTATGAGAGGACCAGGTGGAGGTCCTCGCGGAATGGGGGCAGTTGAAAAGGCAAAAGATTTTAAGGGAACATTAAAAATATTAATGAAAAACTATTTGTCTCGTTATAAAATTGGACTTATAATTGTAATCATCTTTGCAATAGCAAGTACTGTATTTGCAATAGTAGGACCAAGAATACTGGGAAATGCAACTACAGAAATTTATACGGGAATAGTTAGTAAAATTTCTGGGTCAGGTGGTATTAATTTTGAAAAAATAGCACAAATATTATTACTTCTTGTTTGTTTATATATAATAAGTGCTTTGTTTTCACTTATTCAAGGTATTACAATGACACAAATTTCACAGAAATTAACATATAAATTACGTAATGATTTAGCAAAAAAAATAAATAATTTACCAATGAATTATTTTGATAAAAAAACAAATGGTGAAGTTTTATCTATTATAACAAATGATATAGATACTTTAGGAATGAATTTAAACCAAAGTATTACTCAAATAATAACTTCAATATGTACAATAATAGGAATATTAATAATGATGTTTTCAATGAATGTTTTAATGACAGTTGTTTCATTATTAATATTACCAATATCAGCACTAGCTGTGAAAAGCATTGTTAAAAGATCACAAAAATATTTTGCTAAGCAACAAGAGTATTTAGGTCATGTTAATGGAAATATTGAAGAAACATTTGGTGGATATAATATAGTAAAAGTATTTAATGGTGAAGAAAAAGCTGTAAAAGATTTTAAAAAATCTAATGATGAACTATATGTATCAGCATGGAAGTCACAATTCTTATCAGGGCTTATGCATCCTATTATGAATTTTATAGGAAATATAGGATATGTTGCAGTTGCTTTATTAGGAGGTTATTTAAGTATACAAGGTAAAATAACTGTAGGTAATATTCAATCATTTATTCAGTATAATAAGCAATTTACACAGCCAATAAGTCAAGTTGCACAAGTTTCTAGTATGATACAATCAATGATAGCAGCTGCTGAAAGAATTTTTGAGTTTTTAGAAGAACCAGAAGAAACAAGAACTATTACAGATACAACAGATATAAATTGTTTAAAAGGAAATGTTAAATTTGAAAACGTTCATTTTGGATATAATCCTGATAAAATAATAATAAATGATTTTAATGCAGATATAAAAGAAGGACAAAAGATTGCAATTGTTGGTCCTACAGGCGCAGGAAAAACCACTATAGTAAAATTATTGATGCGTTTCTATGACTTAAATTCTGGAAGAATCTTAATTGATGGTCATGATATAAGTGGTTTTGATAGAGGAGAAATAAGAAAATTATTTGGTATGGTTTTACAAGATACATGGTTATTTAATGGTACTATAAAAGATAATATCAGATATAGTAGGCAAGATGCAACAGATTCTGAAGTTATTGAAGCTGCTAAGGCAGCACATGTGCATCACTTTATAAAAACATTACCTAATGCATATAATATGCAAATTAATGAAGAAACAAGTAATATTTCTCAGGGGCAAAAACAATTATTAACAATAGCTCGTGTAATTTTAGCTAATCCTAAAATACTAATTCTAGATGAAGCAACTAGTTCAATAGATACCATAACTGAACTTCAAATCCAATCTGCAATGGATGAACTTATGAAAGGGAGAACCAGTTTTATAATTGCACATAGATTATCTACTATAAAAAATGCTGATTTAATTTTGGTTATGAATAATGGAGATATTGTTGAGCAAGGCACACATGAGCAGTTACTTAATCAAAATGGATTTTATGCTAATTTGTATAATTCTCAGTTTGATGAAGTGGAGGAGTAAGCATAATAATTGAAAATATAGGGGGCGTATTTAATGGATTTAAACAATGATGTTAAATATGTAAAAGGAGTAGGTCCAAATCGTGTGATTTTACTGAATAAATTAGGAATAAACACTTTAGGTGATTTGGTAACATATTATCCCAGAGATTACGAAGATAGAAGTAGGCCTAAATTAATAAATGATTTAGTTGATGGAGAAGAAGCCTTAGTTAGAGGGATTGTTGCATCTAGAATGTTAGAACTAAAGATTAGAAAAAACCTTGTTATTTATAAGTTAATAATAAGGGATGAAACTGGACAATGTACCATTACATGGTTTAATCAGCCATATCTAAAAAAAATGTTTTGTGTTGGAGAAGAATATAGTTTTTATGGAAAAGTTTCTAGAAAAGGAACTAAAGTTGAAATGAATTCACCAGTTTATGATAGTGGAGAAAGTCAAAAAAATACTGGAAAAATAGTTCCAATATATTCTCTTACTTCTAAATTATCACAAAATGTAATAAGACAAATAATAGAAAATGGTTTAAACGAAGTTGGAGACCAATTGGAAGAAACAATTCCAGAATACATAAGAAATGAATATAATTTGATTAATATAAACAATGCAATTAAAAATATTCATTTTCCTCAAGAATTTTCAGATTTCAAGAAAGCTAGAACAAGATTTGTTTTTGAGGAATTACTTGTAATGCAGTTAGCACTTTTAAAACTAAAGACTCAATATACTCGGAGAAAAAGTTGGGATAAAGTTTGACAAAAATATAAAAATGTCAGATGTTATTAATGATTTGCCATTTAGGCTAACAAAAGCTCAATTAAGAGTTTTAGAAGATATTGATAATAATATGGAAAGTTCTAAAACCATGAATAGATTGCTTCAAGGTGATGTTGGCTCTGGTAAAACAATAGTAGCAATCATATCAGCGTATAAGGCAGTAAAGAGTGGATATCAGGTTGCAATAATGGCACCTACTGCAATCTTAGCAAGTCAACATTTAGAGAGTTTTACAGAAGTATTAGATAAATATGGAATAAAATGTGAATTATTAACAAGTAGTGTGAGTAAAAAGAATAAAGATGAAATTTTGGGAAAATTGCAAGCAGGAGAAATTGATATTCTTATTGGTACTCATGCAATTCTAGAAGATAATGTTATTTTTAAAAATTTGGGATTAGTTGTAACTGATGAACAGCACAGATTTGGAGTAAGGCAAAGAAGTAAAATTTCAGCAAAAGGAAATAATCCAGATGTGTTAGTAATGACAGCTACACCAATTCCTAGAACATTGGCATTAATATTGTACGGAGATTTGGATATATCAGTTATAGATGAATTACCACCTAATAGAAAAAAGATAGAAACTTATGCTGTAAGAGAAAATATGACTGAAAGAGTAAACAATTTTGTTAAAAAGTTGATTATGGAAGGTAGGCAGGCATATATAGTATGTCCATTGGTAGAAGAAAATGAAGATATAGATGCTAATTCAGTACAGGAATTAGCTGAGGATTATAAAAATAATGTTTTTAAAGATTTTAGAGTGGAATATATACATGGAAAAATGAGGCCAAAAGAAAAAGACGAAATAATGCAGAAATTTAAAGATGGAGAAATTGATATTTTAATTTCAACTACTGTTATAGAAGTTGGTGTAAATGTTCCTAATGCTAGCATAATGATAGTAGAAAATTCAGAAAGATTTGGATTGGCACAATTGCATCAGTTACGTGGAAGAGTTGGAAGAGGTAATTATCAATCATATTGTATTTTGAAATATAATGGTGGTTCTCAGGTTGTACGAGAAAGAATGAAAATAATGCAAGATACAAATAATGGATTTATAATTGCTGAAAAAGATTTGGAATTACGTGGTAGTGGTGAATTTTTTGGAACAAGACAACATGGAATTCCGGAATTTAAAATTGCAAATTTATTTGAAGATATGCCAGTTTTACAAACAGTTCAAGCATTAGCAATAAAGATTATTAGTGAAGATCCAGAGTTGATTAAAGAAAAAAATAGGGAATTAAAAAAAGTTGTTGACAAGAAATTTGGTAACAGAATAGAAATCTAAATTGAGGTATTTGACAAATTTCAAAAATGTAGTATAATAGTAGTATAATGTTCGTGGAGGAGGATAGTTATGCTAGCAAAAATGTGGAAAAAAATATTAATGCTAATATTGATTATAGCATGTTTATTTAATGTCATTACAAAACTAGTAAAAAATTTATCATTAGATGATAAATTACTATCATCAGCTCAATATATTACAGAACAGCAAAGATTAGAAGAACAAAACGATGTAATGAAATAATAATTTTATGAAAATATCACTTTTAATTTAAAAATTAAATAGCAAAAACTATTGAAAAATAATTAAATTTATGATAATATATTAAACAGTGATTTTATTTTGATAAGAGAGAGGTGAATACAAAATGAAAGACGGATTACATCCAAATTACCAAGAAGCAACAATTACATGTGCTTGCGGAAATGTTATAAAAACAAATTCTACAAAATCTGATATGAAAGTTGATGTTTGCTCAAAATGTCATGCATTTTGGACAGGTAACTTAAAAAGAGAAACAACAGGTGGTAGAGCAGATAGATTTAAGAAAAAATTTGGAATTGCATAATTTTATTAAGGATAGTCCAAAGGGACTATTTTTTTTGTCATTTCACTTGAAAAAAAACTCGAATTATAGTAAAATAAAGGAAATTTTAATCAAAGAATAAGGAGTATTAATCGTGAGTTTAAATATAGAGGAAGAATTAAACTATATAGAAAAAGTAAAAAAAATAAATCAAGGAAAAAACTTAAAATATTTGATTTTAACGATGGGATGTCAGTTAAATGAAAATGATTCAGAAAAAATATCTGGAATGATTGAGAATATGGGATATACAAAAACAGAAGATATAGAAGAGTCAGATTTGGTTGTATTTAATACTTGTTGTGTAAGAGAAAATGCAGAAGATAGATTATTCGGCAAATTAGGTGAAGTTAAAAGAATAAAAGAAAAAAGAGGTACAATAATTGCAATTGGTGGTTGTATGATGCAGGAAAAGCATATTGTTGAAAAAATGAAACAGAGTTATCCTTTTTTTGATATAATTTTCGGAACACATACATTACATAAATTTCCAAAGGATTTATATACAAAAATTTTTGAAAATAAAAGAATCGAAGATATTTTAGATATAGATGGAGAAATAATAGAGGGCTTACCAATTACAAGAAATGATAATATAAAAGCATCAGTTACAATAATGAATGGTTGCAATAATTTTTGTACATATTGTATAGTTCCTTATGTGCGTGGCAGAGAGAGAAGTAGAAATCCAGAGGATATTTTAAATGAAGTAAGAGATTTAGCAAAACAAGGATATAAAGAAATTACTTTATTAGGACAGAATGTTAATTCATATTTAAGAAGCGGTAATGTTGATTTTGATAGTAATGTAAAAAGTTTTGCTGATTTATTAAGAGAAGTAAATAAAATAGATGGAATAGAAAGAATTCGCTTTATATCACCTCATCCAAAGGATTTTACAGATGATGTTATAGAAGCAATTCGTGATTGTGATAAAGTATGTAAAATCATTCATTTACCATTACAATCTGGAAGTTCACAAGTATTAAAGGCAATGAATAGAAAATATACTAAAGAACAGTATCTAAATTTAGTAGAAAAAATGAAAAAAATGATTCCAGATATTGTATTTTCAACAGATATTATTGTAGGGTTTCCAGGGGAAACTCAAGAGAATTTTGAAGATACTTTAGATGTAGTAAGAAAGGTTCATTTTGAGCAAGTATATATGTTTATATATTCTAGAAGAGTAGGAACTCCAGGAGATAGAATGGAAAATCAGATTCCGGAGAAAGTTAAACATACAAGATTTGATGAACTTAAGGAATTGGTAGAAGGTCAAATATCAGAGAATAATCAGAAATATGTTGGAACTATCCAAAAAGTTCTAGTTGAAGGTGTTAGTAAAACCAATAGTGAATTGCTAACAGGAAGAACTGATAGTAATAAGGTTGTAAACTTTTATGGTAGTGAAGAATTAATTGGAAATGTAGTAGAAATAAAAATAATCTCAGAACATATGTGGTATTTAAAAGGGGAAATAAATAGGAGGTAATTGTAATGGCAGAGTTTTCACCAATGATGCAACATTATTTGAAAACCAAAGAGGAGTATAGTGATTGCATTTTATTTTATAGATTAGGCGATTTTTATGAAATGTTTTTTGATGATGCAATTACTGTATCTAGGGAGTTGGAAATAACTTTAACAGGGAAGGAATGTGGTCAACCAGAAAGAGCCCCTATGGCAGGTGTTCCTTTTCATGCTGCAGATGGATATATTGCTAGACTTATTTCTAAAGGATATAAGGTTGCTATTTGTGAGCAAATGGAAGATCCAAAAGAAGCTAAGGGAATGGTAAAAAGAGAGGTTGTTAGAATTGTAACTCCTGGTACTGTAATAGAATCTAACTTATTAGAAGAAAAGAAAAATAATTATATAATGAGTATTTATAAAACTGGTATTTATTATGGTTTGGCTATTTGTGATGTATCAACAGGAGATTTTTTCGCAACACAAATTTGCGAAAATAATAATTATTCAAAATTATTAGATGAGATTTCTAGATACACACCTTCAGAAATTATTGTTAATAGAATGATGTTTGAAACTAAATCTGAAATTTCAAAAATAAAAGATAGATTTAAGGTTTATGTTACATTAGAAAAGGAAGAAAATTTTTCCAATGAAATAGATGTATTAATAAGTATGTACAATGTTATAAATGATAGCAATTGTAAAATAAATAATAATAGTTCTGAAGTAGATGAAAAAAACGTAAATAAAAGGATTGTAGACAAAAATCAAATGCAGGAAATTGATAGCAAAGGTTTAATTGCTCCTGCTATAAATTCATTGTTAACATATTTAACAGAAACACAAAAAACAAATTTAGAACATATTAATACAATACGAATTTATAATATAACTCAATATATGGCACTTGATATAAATGCAAGAAGAAATCTTGAATTGACAGAAAAAATGAGAGATAAATCTAAAAAAGGAACTCTTTTATGGGTATTAGATAAAACTTCAACATCAATGGGAGGCAGGCTTTTAAGAAGATGGATAAATGATCCTTTGATTGATGTTAAAGAAATAAATAAAAGATTGAATTCAGTAAAAGAATTAAAAAATAGTATCATATTGAAAGGGGACATAATAGAAAGTCTAAAAAAAGTATATGATATAGAGAGATTGGCTGGAAAAATTTCATATGGAAATGCAAATGGTAGAGATTTAATATCACTAAAAAATTCTGTAAAACAATTACCTGAAATAAAGGAAATTTTGAGTAAAACCGAATCTGATTTATTAAAAGAATTGTATGAAGAATTAGATGTTTTAGATGATGTATATGAATTAATAGATAAATCAATTGTTGAAGAACCACCAATTAGTGTTAAAGAGGGCGGAATAATAAAATTAGGATATAATCCAGAGATAGATACATTAAAAAGGGCAACAACTGAAGGTAAAACATGGATTGTTCAACTTGAAGCTAAGGAAAGAGAGGCCACAGGAATTAAAGGACTAAAAGTTGGATTTAATAAGGTTTTTGGATATTTTATAGAAGTTACAAAGTCAAATTTGAATATGGTTCCTGATAGATATATTAGAAAACAAACTTTAACAAATGCAGAAAGATATGTTACAGAAGAATTGAAAAATTTAGAAAATCAAATTCTAGGAGCAGAGGAAAAGGTTGTTAACTTAGAATATAAAGCCTTTACTGATATTAGAGATAAAATAGAAGAACAAATTCAAAGAATTCAAAAGACTTCAAATGTTGTTGCAACTTTAGATGTTTTAACTTCATTTGCAACAGTCGCAGAAGATATGAATTATGTAAAACCTGAAGTAGATAATGATGGAATAATTGATATAAAAGATGGTCGTCATCCAGTTATAGAAAAAATGTCACAGGCAGGGGAATTTGTTCCAAATGACACATATTTGGATAAATCTGATAATAGGTTAGCAATTATCACAGGGCCTAATATGGCTGGAAAATCAACTTATATGAGACAAGTTGCATTAATAACTTTAATGGCACAAATAGGAAGTTATGTACCAGCAAGTTATGCTAAAATAGGTGTGGTAGATAAGATTTTTACAAGAGTTGGGGCCTCAGATGATTTAAGTATGGGACAAAGTACCTTTATGGTTGAAATGATGGAAGTTGCTACTATTTTGAAAGAAGCAACCTCAAATAGTCTTGTTATTTTAGATGAGATAGGAAGAGGAACATCTACATATGATGGATTATCTATAGCTTGGGCAGTAGCGGAACATATTGCAGATAAAAGTTTATGTGGAGCTAAAACCTTATTTGCTACTCACTATCATGAGTTGACTGAATTGGAGGAAAAAATAAGCGGTGTAAAAAATTATTCAATAGCAGTCAAGGAAAAGGGTGAAGATATAATATTTTTAAGGAAGATTGTAAAGGGAGGAACAGATGAAAGTTATGGTGTTCATGTTGCTCGTTTGGCAGGTGTCCCTCAAAATGTTACTAAAAAAGCTAATGAAATTTTAAGATCATTGGAACGAAGAAATATTCTAAATAATAAGGTAATTGAAAAAGAAAATAAAAAAGTCGTAGCAGGGCAAGTTGATATGTTTAACTTTAAGTTGGCTGAGGTTGCAAGTGAATTTGATAAAATTGATATCAATCAGCTAACTCCAATTGATGCTCTTAATACAATTGTTAAATTAAAGGAGAAATTAGGATAAAGAATCACCAATAATATATAATCAAAAATATCGGAAAGTTTGTGTAAACTTTCCGATATTCTCGATATACTCACCTATTATTTTTGATTAATCATCACTATCATGATTTTTTAAGTAACTTTTAGCTTCACTTGGTGAAAGTCCAGGAATAATACCCCATTTTCCATTAATTTTATATACATACATTGTTATAGTATCTGTATCTTTGTCTTCTTTACCTTTTATAGTCTCTTCAATTTTTACTTTATATCCTTTTGATACTTTTACTTCTTCATCATTTGCTTCTTTAATATATTTTTGAATTTTTTGTAAATCATCTTTCTTGATTTTCTCTTTGTCTTTTATCTTATAAGATATCTTAACATTGTTACCATATTCATCCTTAAGTTTATCTAGCATTTCTTCCATATCATCATCTTCATAGTATTTTTCGATATTGTCAGCATAAAACTCAGGGAATGCACTTAAATATGTTTTAGAATTAGCTTTTTGTTGACCTTTAAAATAATTAGCTATTGGTTTTTTCCAACCACTTCCAAAAATTGAAGAAATAATACCTATAAGTATTACAATTACTGCTATTGCACCTGCTATTATTGCAATTTTTTTTGGGTCGCCTAAATTAAAGTTAAGCTTAGAATTGTTAGTAGTTTGAGTTGTTGTTTCTTCTGTTACTGTTTCTGTTACTGTTGTATTTGTAGATTCTGATTTAGTTTCATCATTTTTACTGCAATTTGGGCATACTGTTTGATTATCGTCCATTTCTGCTCCACATTTTTCACAAAATTTACTCATAAAAAATCCTCCTTTGTTTTTAGTTTCAAATATATGATAATATAAGTATATTTTATTGTCAATAATTATAGAATAAATTTGTCGATTTTTTGTTAGAAATTTGTTAGAATTAACAGCAAATAAATTAGCAGAATAGCAGGGAAAAACTGCCAATAAATAATATTGTTTTTGAAATGCTTCCCAACAGCGCACAGAGAGTAATAATTTCAGTATTGACTTTTAATAAAAGTAGATATAAAATTAAAAAAAAGGAAAGGATTGATTTACAAATGACAAAGA
>CANRGM010000007.1 GCA_947630155.1 uncultured Clostridia bacterium | reverse complement strand
AAAAACCCCAACCAAACACATTGACAAATCCCGCAAAATATTGTAAAATAGATAAGGTTAAACAAGTTGAATAAAAAATTACTTTTAAATAAAAGTAAAGTGATGAAGGTAATATATTACCATCAAAAAAATATATGAAAAAATACAAATTAAGAGAGCCTAGATGATTAAAATAAAGAACCATTAAGTTTTACTTAAGAACTAAAGGCTCATATAAAAATATATTAAAATTAATCACAAACTTCAGCTTGTCTCAAAGCCAGTTGTGATTTTTTTAATGCTTAAAAGCATGAAAAGCATGAAAAGCTTAAAGCCCTAAGTAAAAATGCGATATTTTACTAAAGAAAAGCGTAAAAAATTTTAAAACATAAATATCCGTAAGTTTTAAAAAAAATAGCGTAAAAATATAATTTTACAATTATATTAAATTTAGTAAAATGAACACTTTTAGGGCTTTTTTTGTTGAAAAAAAAGGTATTATAAATTATAATTAAATATAAGAAAACAAAAGAGAACAAAAAAGAATTGGAAAGGAAAAAGAAAAATGAAGAAAATGAAACAAATTATTAAAATTTTAATCCTTGTAATCATAATTAGTGGAATAAGCATTATAGGAAACCAAGTTGCAGCTGCAAACATTAACCTACAAAATGAGAATCAAAATATTACAAAAGTTGCCGAAACTACGTCAGACTCAGGAACAAATCAATCAGGAGGAAATGATAATTTATCTGGTATTATAGATGCCGGAAAAAACTGGATACAAGAAGGAAAAAAAGATCAAGGTGATATGACTGAAATGTATTTTGCCGAAAAATTTTCTGGAATAGGTCAAGTTTTGGTAGCAATAGGAGTAGTAACTTTGTTAATTGTTGGCGGAATCATGGCTATAAAATGGATTACAGCAACACCAGATAAACAAGCAAAATTAAAAGAACAACTAATAGGTCTAGTAATTTCAGCAGTAGTTATTTTTGGAGCAATAGGAATTTGGAATTTCATAAGGGGAATTGGACAAAAGGTAGAAAATTCATTGGCATTAAATACTCAATCAAGCATAGTGATTGCAAAAAAATAGAATTATAAAAAAGTTAGACACGAAAAAGTTAAGTCATAGAAGAAAGAAAAAAATAATTTTAACACAAAGGAGGACCTAAGATGGCTACACCACACTACATACCAAAAAATTTGAAAGGTGAAACAAGACTATTAATAATATTCTCAGTAAAATCACTAGTATCAACAGCAATTTTTGCTGCAATAGGAGGAATTCTTTATTTCATATTCAGTATGCTGGGAATGAAATTAGTAGGAGTAATAATACTTTTATTACTAGCCCTAATAGGATATGGATTAGGAACAATAAAAATACCAAGGATTAATGGTCTAAAATTTACTAAAAATATTGAAGGAGACTCACTTGATGAGGTCTTTCTAAGATATATAAAATTCAAGTCAAACAAAAAAATTTACTCATACACAAAGGAGGAAAAATAAATGGAACAAACTTTAATATATGTCATGATAGCAATATGTGTTATTGCCGCGATAGTTTTAACAGCCATTCTATTATTTTTGTGGCAGAAAGATAAAAAAGCAGGCCAAACAACACCAAACCAAAAGGAATCAAATAAAAATGCTACTACAACTAAACTACAAGGAATAGAGTCAATGTCAAAATTCCTTGATTTTGATGAAGTAATAGATAGTATGATAGTGAGAAAGAAAAGAACACAATATGTAATGGTTATTCAATGTAAAGGTGTAAATTATGATTTGTTAGGTGAAGAAGAAAAAATAGCAATAGAAAATGGATTCATACAATTCTTAAACACAATAAGATTTCCAATTCAGCTATACATACAAAGTAGAAGTTTGAATTTAAAAGATAATATAGAGCAATATGAAAACAGAGTTGAAGAAGTAAAAAATGATATAGCAAAGTTAGATGCACAAATAAAGAAAGAAAAAGCAAATGGAAGATTAGAGCTAGTTAGAAAACTGGAATTTGATAGAAGAAGAAAAATAAATATTTTAGAGTACGGTATTGATGTAACAAATTATGTTGCTAGAATGAGCCAAAATAGAAATGTTTTACAGCAAAATACATATGTAGTTGTATCATATTATACTTCTGAATTTGGAGGAGACATCACTAATTATTCTAAAGAGGAAATTGATAATATATCATTTTCTGAGTTATATACAAGAGCACAAACATTAATTAGAGGTTTAGCTGCATCAGGAGTAACAGGTAGAGTAATAAATTCAGAGGAATTAACAGAATTATTATATATAGCATATAACAGAGACGATTCAGAGCTAATTAGTGTAAGAAAAGCAGTAGATGCCCAATATGATAGCTTATACAATACTGCAAAAGATGTATTTGAAAAACAAAAAGAAATCATTGAAGAAAAAATCGATAAAAAGGCAATAGATTTAGCAGCTAAGAGTATTACAAGAGCAGATAAGATTTTGAAACTAAAAAAACAAAGCAAAGATTTAATTAGAAGTAGAGCTTTAGAATATGTTGAACAATATAAAAATGAAATGACAGATGACTTATATGCCGAAACAAAAAAACAAGTAGAAGAAGCAAAAATCGGAAAGAAAAAAACAAAAAGTGGATCTAACACGTCAACAAAAGAATCAAATAACATTGCAAAAAAGAAAGCAAAAACTGTCGAACAGACTACAAAAACCAAAAAGGCGATAAAAAATAACTAAAAAAACATTAATTAATACAAAGGAGTTTTTGAGAGGAGAATAGCTATGTTAGGAATCAAAAAAAATAAAAATGAAAAAGAACTTACTGCAGATGCAAAATCAAAAGTAAAGGAAGAGAAGAGTGTATTAGTGCGAAACAAAAAAACAATTAAAGATATAATTGCACCAGCAGGTGTAGATGCTACACATACTAATCACTTAGAAATAGTATCAAGTACAACAAGGTATGCTAGAAGTATGATAATTTCCACAATGCCAAGAATGTGTACATTCCCACAATTTTTAAGAAGTATGTATACATTTGGTGATGCAAATATATCAGTCTTTATAAGACCAATTAGTGAAAATGTTTCACAAACAGATTTAAATAGAAGAATAAATGAAATAGAATCAGAAAGAATTGTAGCTGCCGAAAGAGGAGATATAAACAGAGAAAGATTATTAGCTCAAAAAAGAATGGAAGCTGAAGAATTAAGAGATTCTATTGCAGGGCGGATTTAACAAATTATTTGAATCATCAATGATATGTACATTATTTGCATATAACTTAGAAGACTTAGACAAACAAACAGAAATGTTATCAACAGAAATGTCTAAAAATCTGATAGGAATAAAGCCTGCATGGGCAATGCAAGAAGAAGCATTTAATTCAAATATGCCATATGTAGATAATAAAATAAATAAACAACATACATTTGACCGTGCTTCAATGGCAACAGTATTCCCATTTATAAATTCTGACATAGGTCACAAAAATGGAATACCACTAGGGTTTAACAGGCAAACAGGACTTCCTATATTATATGATAATTTTAGCAGTGAACTAAACAACTATAATATGGTAGTATTTGGAAAATCAGGTGCTGGTAAATCAGTAGCAATAAAAACATTAACAGCTCGTTCATCTGTATTGATGGGAATAGAAAGTTTAGCACTAGATGCAGAAGGTGAATATGGAGTAGTTGCAGAAGCATTAGGAGGAGTAAATGTTATAATCAGCCCAAATTCAAAAACAATTATAAATTTATTTGATATAGAACCAGAGTTAGTAAGAGATGAAATTACAGGAAAAGAAAGAGCAGTATTAAATGTAGAAAATAAAGTTGAAGATGTAACACAAGCCTTAGTAACAATGGCAAGAGGAAGTACAAGAAGTTCAGAAGTAAACGAACTTACAAAGCAAATTATAGCAGAGTCAGTATCAGAGGAATATGATGCATATGGAATTACAAATGATGTAAACAGCATATATTTAAAAAGAAATGAACATGCAATTGAAGATAGTTATTTAGGAAGACAAAAAAAGGAAATGCCAACAATAGGTTCATGGTATAGACGTATATTAAAAAAGGCAAAGCAAAATGATAACCCAGACTATAGATTTCATTATAGTTATTTAGTAAAGGTTATGAGACAATATGTTCGTGAGTATGATGGACAAATGGCTTATTTTGATGGACAATCAACATTTGACTTATTAGATGATATGCCATTTATAAATCTAGATATATCTCAATTAGAGGAAAGATTTGCAAGACCACTTGCACAACAAATATTACTTTCTTGGGTATGGGAAAAATATGTTAAGAAAAATAGTGAAGATAAAACAAAAGCAGCAAAGAAAAGGGTTCTAGTAGACGAAGCATGGATGCTTTTACCATATCCAGAAGCTGTAGATTTCTTAAATACAATGGCAAGACGTGCCAGAAAAAGAAATGTATCACTTGCCGTAATTTCACAAAAATTCCAAGATTTCTACGAAAAACAAGAAGTACAAGTAGTATTAACGTCATCAGACACAAAGCTATTTTTAGCACAAGATAAATCAGAAATTGAATACATAAGAGAAGTATTTAAATTAAGCGAAGGAGAAGCCGATTTCTTAACAACATGCACAAGAGGAGAAGGGTTATTGAAAGTAGGGGATGACACAGCCATTATTTCAATAAATCCAACTAAAAAAGAATTTGAATTCATAGAAACAAACTTAAATGAATTAGCAAAAAGAGAAAGATAGGAGAAATACATGAAAAAAGCTGTATCTGTAATTTTAATTATTGTAATTTTAATTAACTTAATAACAGTAAAATCTTTTGCAGAAGAAACAGGAACTACAACTGCGCCTACAACAACGCAGTCAACAAGTACTGGAACAGAAACAACGCAAACCACAACTACAGATACGCAAAGTTCAACTGCAACTACATTAGTCGATCCAGATGAAGCAGCTTCATTAATAAAAGATCCAAGCAAAGTAATAGAAAACCTTACTACAAATACTACTACAGTTACAGATGAGAAAGGTAATACCAAAGATAATGTAAGCACAACAGGAACAACATATATGGGTAGCACAGCATTTGGAATTTTATCACATTTAGCTGGATCGATTCCTCAAGTTATAAATCAAGTTCTTGAACTTATTATGGAATCAATAGGTGGAGAAAGTATGCAACATTTCACCATTTTTGATACTGTAATGGGAAATTATGAGTTGTTTGATATAAGCTATAATGATGTTCCTGAAAATGTAGAAGAAGGTTCACCTATGCATGTAGTATATAAATCAAAGGTTATACATTACTATTTTATAGTTAGAAATATAAGTATAGCATTAATATTATTTATATTAATATACATAGGAATTCGAATGGCAGTCTCAACACTTTCAACAGAAAAGGCAAAATATAAAAAAATGTTGGAAGCATGGGTTGTATCACTAATATTAGTATTTGCAATGCATTACATAATAATATTTATATGTGCAATATTAAATAACATACTAGGCCTTATAAGAGATGTAGCTCAAAACATGTATATAACAGACACCTTACATGTTAGTCAAATAGAATCTCAAATATTCACAGATGCAAGTGTATTATATGGGGAAACAAATGGCTGGAATTTACTTTCAGCAGTATTTACAATGTGGGTGTTAATATATTATCAATTAAAATTCTTCATGATGTACATAGGAAGGATAATAGAAATAGGATTTTTAATAATAATATCACCATTAGTTACTATTACATATTCAATAGATAAAATAGGTGATGGAAGAGCACAGGCATTTAAAACTTGGCTAAATGAACTTTTAATGAAAGCATCAATACAAGTTGTACATGCAATAATATATTTGATATTTATAGGATCTGCAGGGTATATAGCAACACAGCATCCATTATTAGCAGCAGTATTCTTCGCATTACTAAGCAGAAGTGAAAAAATAATTAAGAATGCATTAAATGTTAAAAACAATGAATTTGAAAGAGTAAAAGTACCTTTTGCAAAACACTAATAATAAATGAAAATATAGAAAATAAATAATAAAAGTAAAATCAAAGAAAGGAGGAGTATACAAATGAAATTAATATTAAAAAAATTTATTGTTATATTATTAATAATTTGTATACTCGTCCCTTCTTTATTTTCGGGGTTTGTTCTAGCAGATGAT
This sequence comes from uncultured Clostridia bacterium, assembly GCA_947630155.1. Taxonomy (GTDB): domain Bacteria; phylum Bacillota; class Clostridia; order TANB77; family CAG-508; genus CAG-492. Next base: position 17,649 of record CANRGM010000007.1, on the reverse strand, counting down.
ATGAAAATAATATTAACACAAGAAAGAGCAGGAAACTATGTTGCAAGTTTTGCCATAAACTTTTTTGATAACTGGAGTAATACAGGCTATATTGTAGGAAACGGTGGTTCTAATAATACTATAGAAACAACAGGAAATGGAGAATATGGAGTTCCGCTAAAAAATATGAGAGTGAATTCAGAATACGCAGAACTAAGAGATGGTGAGCCACATTTAGGAACAGACTTAGGTGGAGATTATGGAGACGAAATTTTTGCATGTCATAGTGGAGAAGTTATACAAGTATTCAATGGATGTAGTCATGATTCAGATTTAAGTGATGAATGTGGAAATGGTTATGGTAACCATGTAAGAATTTTAGATAGTAATGGAATAACTATAATATATGGACACATGAAACAAAATAGCATAACAGTAAAACAAGGTCAAATAATAAGCCAAGGTGAAAAAATAGGAGAAATGGGTTCTAGTGGATCATCAACTGGAAAACATTTGCATTTGGAATTTAGAACATCAGATACAAATTTATTAAAAAATATGAATGAAGGTACCGATTATCACTGGAGTAGCAAAAAAAATGCATATACAATTAATCCAAGAAAATACATCGATTTCGGTTCAAGTGCCGAAGTATCTTCAAGTGGAACATCAAGTCCAAACAGAGTAGTTAAACGTGGTGAAGTATCAACAAAATATGATGAAAACGCAAAAGTAACAGATATAGTTGAATCAAATAAAGATACATACATATTCAGTAATGAATCATGGATAAACTTTGTATATAAATATTCAATATCAATGAGTGAAACAACATTAAGTAGTATGCTTACTAACTTTGATACAGAGGATAAAATTTTTGAAAACAAATTAGTAAAAAGTGGAGACATAATAGACATAACAAAATTAGTAAATGATGGAAATATCAATCCTGGAGATATTTTATATGTATCAGATGGTAAAGGTGGAGGTCAATATCTTCTATATATAGGTGGTACAAAAGTAATGTATGCTACACCTCCATATAAAGAAACTCCAGAAGATGAAACAAATGGTAGTGCAATAAGACAAGAATATTTACAATATTATTTAGATGAAATAAGAAGAGATCTAGTAGAAGGACATGAAGATGAAGAAGATTACGATATTCCACAGTATGGAGTAACAAAAGTATACAGAATTAAACAATCATACTTAGAAGAAAAGAAATTAACTCAGGATGACGTAGACATGACATTCAATAAAAAAGGATATTACAGTGATAGCCAATATGAAGGTATACCTCCAGAAATAAAATTGGAAAAAACTGAAGAGGTAGGATTCAAGTGGATTTTTGACGGTATAGCAGGAATATTTGAATTTTTATTAAACACTATTATATATGTAATAAGAATGCAAGTAATAGGTTGGGCAAATATGTTTGAATTAGCTCTACAATCTGTAATACTTGGAATAAGCCGGAAACTCAGGTGGTCAAATGGTTTCAAATTTCTTTGGGCCAAATGCATCATCAGCTACAGGAAGTAGATTAAATGTTGAATCAATATTCTTTAATCAAATTCCTATATTAGATGCAAACTTCTTTAACTTCGAATCAGCAGGAGGATACTCATTAACAACAACAACAATGTATCAACCTGCATCAGCTTCTGGATTAGCACCATATGAAGTTACACAAGTAAATAAATCAAATATAGTATATCAATTAAGAAGTAATTTACGTAAATGGTATGTAATTATAAGAAATGCATCAATTGCAATATTATTATTTGTTTTAATATACTTAGGAATACGATATGCAATATCAACAACAGGTGAAAAAAAGGCAAATATAAAAAATCTATTAGTATCATGGGTTACAGCATTTATAATAGTATTGTTCATACATATATTCATGTACATGGTATTTCAGATAAATGACACCTTAGTAGGAATATGCAGAGATATAGGTCAAAATTTTGCTAGCACATCTTTAGAAGATCAAGCAGGTCAACAACTAAATTTATATGATGCAGTAAGAGTAAAGGCATATGCTTTTAGCTTCAGAGAGGGCATACCAGCAACAATCATATATATTTACATGATATATTTGCTTATAAGATTCTCATACATATATTTTAAGAGGTATATAACAGTATATATTTTAGCAATAATGGGTTCATTTATGGGAGTTAAATATGCAATAGAGAAAATAGCAGGTAAAAAATCAACATCATTTGGAAAATGGTTCAAAGATTTTGCTTTTAATGTACTATTACAAACTGTGCATGCCTTTATATATGTAATTTACATGGGAATAGCAATAAATTCAGCATCAGAAAGTTTAGCAGGATTTGTTTTATGTTTAATAATATTAAACTTTATGTTAAATGCAGATAAAATAGTAATGAAAATTTTTGGACTAGATAAGGCAAGTTCAATAGCTGATGTAATCAGACCAGAATCATATTTACAACTTGTTGCTAAATTTACTCCAATATGGATGGTTTCATCAAGTTTAGTAAAAAATGCAAATAAATTCATATTAGGAAAAAGAGGCTTAGTTAAAGAAGTTCAATATTCTTTAAAGGGATTTGACAATTACAAAGATGCAGAAAAATACTTTGAAAATGTAAAATACAATAAAATAGGTGATAGACAACAAAGAATAGATAAAATTCTTGGTAAATTAAAATATGGTAGAGATCAAGCATGGAACAAGATGAAAAATACTAGATTTGGAGGATATGTAACAGATAAAGGACTATCAATTAAAGAAATGCTTAATAAAAGAGGAATAAAAGGATTTGATTTATCAAGTAAGTTTAAAAACAAATATGCAGATAAACGAAGAAAACTAAATACAGACATACCTTTAGAAATGAAAAGAGCAATATTCAATTCAATAAAAAAATCAAAAGAATTTGAAAGGAAGAAATTTACAAGACCATTAGGATTAGCAAAAGATTTAGTACTAATGCAAGCAGGTGTTACCGCAACAGTTGCATTAGCAATAGCAGATCCAGCAGGAGCAGTAAAAACATTTAATAGTACTAAAAAGCTAGTAAGTAAGCATAGAACACTAAGTAGTGCCAAAGCAAAAAATCATGTTTACAGAGATAGGAAAGTTGAGGAAAAACAAAAATATAGAAAAAGTCAATTACAATTTAGGACATCAGCACTAAAATATGTAAACGACAAGTTTGGTTATAATGATCAAATGCAAAAATTAAAATCACAATATAACAGTGCTGGAAGTAAAAAAGATAAAGCTGAAATTCTAAATCAAATGAAACAGTTAGAAAAAAATAGAACAAAAGATTTAAATGAATTGGTAAAACAACTAGGAAGATTACAAATAAATGGAACATCATCAACTGATCCAGAATTAAGTAAACTACAAAAACAATTTAAAGATATGTATGATGCAAAATCAGATATTAGATTAGATGCAGACTATAAAAAAACTGAAAATTCATATAAAGAAAAAGTAGAAGCATATGTAAATGGTCAATATGATTATCAAACCAAAATAGAAGGCTTAAAAAGAATGTTGTCTGGAACAAGTAACTCAACTCAAGCACAAAATATAAAAGATCAAATTAAAAAGCTAGAAAAAGAAAAACGATTAGCAGAAGCAAAAGGAAAGCAAGAAATAAAAGAAGCTGTTGAGAAAATGGAACAAGAAAAAATCCTGTATAAAAATGCTAGATATGAAAGAAATCATATATCAAAAGCACTTGGAGCAGTAACAGGAGCATCAATACTTGCAGACATGGCTCAAAATGAAATTGAAGGACGTTATAATGATAGAAAAGGAGCAGATAAAGAATTAAAGAAATTGAATGATTTAGAAAAAATGTCAAATGACGAACTTGCTCTTAAAGGATACATGGAACAAATTAAATCAGGATATGATTCAGACGAAGAAGCTCAAGCAGATATGGCAGGTATAATAGGTGATGCAAGAAAAACTGTAATTAAATCATCAACAATAAAATCTGTAATAAGTAAATATATGTATGATAATAATGTAAAACATATTAATACAGATAACATTGATGATATATTAGACAAATTATCTGAAGCTCTAAAGGAATACAATTATGGAATTATAATATCAGGTAAAGTTAAGTCAGAAGTAAAGAAACAACTTGAAGAAAAAATGATAGAAGATAGTAAAGGACTTGGCTTAGATAAAAAAGACGCAACAGTCGCTATAGGAACAATTTTAGGTGAAGAAGGAATGATAGAAACTATAGTAGATCGTTCAGAGGTAAGAAAGGCAGTATCTAGCTACATGAATGATAATAATTCTACAACAATAAGAACAGAAGATATAGATAATATGATTAGTAGTGTAGAAGATACATTAAGAACAGATATACCAAATAATGTAAAAGATGAAATAAAAAATAAAATAGAAGAAACACTTACAAAAGACGAATATAGAAATGGTGTTGACAAATCTGTAATTTCAAAAATAATAAATTCAGAAATAAAAGAAAATAATATAGAAAGCACAAGTAGATACCATAAATCATTAACAAAAGAACAAATAGATGAATTAAAAGCAGAAGGAATTGCAATAAATACTGAAGAATACTATCAATACTTAACAGAACATAATATTCAAGATGTAGCAAAAGAAAAAGCACGTAATGAAGCAAGACAAAAAGCAAGGGATATTAGTGTTAGAAATGAAAATGCAAAAATAAAACATGGAAGTTCATTAGTAGATGTAAAAAAGGTATTATATGAATCAATTTAAACGAGAAGTTTTCAGGCAAATAAATATCTAATAATTTCTCGAAACCTATAGAAAGCAGGTGTGAAATGAAAAATAAAAATCGATTAATTAAAATAAGTTTAATATCAGTAATATTGATGGTAGTAATTGCAAATCTTAATTTTAGCTATGGAAATCCATTGATAGCACTAGCAGGAGTGGCTGGTGCAACAGGTTTAGTAGCAGTATTGTCAACGGTTCTGCAAGTAGGTGCTATGGCAATAGCAAGTGCTGTAAATGGTTTAATAGCTGTTGCTTCTGGAATTGCTGAGGGAGATAGTATGATAACAGGTGTTAGTGATATTGTATTTAATAGGTCTTCAATAACAACAGCTAGCTTTTTCAAAAATATTAATAATGGTTATACCATAAACATGTTTGCAGAAAAAATTGGTGATACATATTATATTATTAGAAATTTAGCCATAGGAATTTTACTTTTTGTATTATTATATATTGGTATAAGGATGGCAATTTCTACAGTTGCAGAACAAGAGGCAAAATACAAAAAAATGTTACAAAACTGGGCAGTAAGTTTAGCACTTGTGTTCTTATTACATTACATAATATTATTAACATTTGTTGTAAATGATACAATAGTAAATGTTCTATATGATGTTGCAAAAGTAGGAGATGTAGCAAGAATTCCTATGACTGATGTTGCTAATCTGTTAACAGGAGGCGTGGTGCCGATTGCTGGATGGCCAGAAGTTATAGTATATGTAATGCTAACAGTAGCAACAGTGGCATTTTTGATAACATATATAAAGCGTGTTATTACATTAGGATTTTTAATAGTAATTTCACCTTTGATAACAATTACATATTCAATAGATAAAATAGGTGATGGTAAGTCACAAGCCTTAAATACATGGTTACAGGAATTTATATATTCAGTTTTAATTCAACCATTTCACTGTATAATATATATAGTTTTTGTAAAAACATCATTAACTATGTTTGATGGAGTGGGTGATGGAACAGTAAATGCAATATTAGCAGTGGCTTCTATGTTGTTTATGTTAAAAGCAGAAGGAATAATAAAGAAAATATTTGGATTAAGAGCTGACAGTATGGGTGACACAATGAAAATGGGAACTATGGCAATAGGTTTTGCTACAGGATTCTTTAAAAATATAAATGGAAGTGGAAAAGGAAAGGTTCCAGAAATGAAAGGTAATGTTCCAAACACGAAAACAGCTAAAACTGGACAAGGTTCAGGAAATACAACACAAAATTCATCTTCAGCCAATAACCCAGCAACACAAAGTGCATCTAATGGAGCAAATTCTTCTAATAATGGATCAGGAACTACAGGGGAAAACCAACAATCAAGTTCAAACACACAAAATAGTCAGCAATCAGCTGTAATAGCACAACAATCAGCAAATTCAAATGTAGCAAACAATGCAAAACAAAATAAAATTCAAAAAGCACTATCAGAAATACAGCAAACTCATCCAAAAGAGTATTTAAGAGCAATAACTGCACCAACAGGCAAGTTCTTCCAAAGATATTCTGGAGAAAAGGGCTTGAAAGGTGTTGGAAAAGGAGCATTAAAATTTGGCTTAAAGAATGGGGCAGCTGCATTTGGTGCAATTGCTGGAGCAGGCTTAAGCGATGGAAGTGCTGCTGTATCAACAGCAATGGCATTTAAAGGAGCAGCAGATAGTATTGACGGAATTGCAGGACAACACAAACAGGAAGAACAAGCAGAAAAGAATCAAGAAGTATTTGCTGGAGCATATGAAGATTATGCAAATGAATTTAGAAGAAGAAATGGAGAAGATTCATCAAATGAAGAAATTATGTTAGCATATGAGGCACTAATGGAGAAAGACAAAAAAGAGATTAAAGAACAATGGGAATTAGATGCATATAATAATGGAAGACAAATTATAGAAACAGGAGAAGCATTAGGATATAAAGATGGAACAGTATATTTAACTGATACTATAAGAAAAGTTCAAAATGGCGAGAAAAAGCCAAATGATGAGTATGTTCCTAAATTTTATGATAAAGAATAATAATAAAACAAATAAAAAATAATATTAGCAAAAAGGTGGTGAGAATAAATGGATGATGATAATAACATAAGTGTTAATGATACAATGCAAGATGCTGGACAACAAAGAAGACAACAAGAACAGCAAGAAAGTAATACAAAAAAACAAATAAGAAAGAAAGCAGTAGACGAATCAAAAAAACTAGCAAAGGAAGGAATAAAAAAGGGAAAGGCAACACTATTTAAATCTGTAACAGCCTCTCTTGGCACTGCAATATTTGGCGCACTAATTGTAGTATTTATGTTAATAGGTATAATCGCATTTATTTTAACCATGCCAGGAATGGTAAGAGATAAAATTTTTAATACAGTTTCTGGCGCTCTTGAAGATTTAATGGACGAAGTGCATGGTGGAAGTGATCATATTATTAACTCAGATAATATAGTTACAGGTACAATAGAGGCATTAAATAATTTAAATGAATTGGGACTAGATCCTGTTGGACTAGGATTTGTACAAAATGTTTTCAGAGATGGAAATGGTAATATTAGTGGATTTAATGAAGGAAATGAATCATATGTGAACAGTTTAAAAATAGATAAAAGTGCTACAAATTATACTGCAAATAATCTAATAGTAAGTAAGATACCATCTGCATGTCCACTATTAGGTTACGTGTTAAGTAATGAAAGAACATATCTACCTAAAAACTACTACATAAAGGCAGATGGAACCTATTCATTAAAAGATTCACTTATATGGGAAGAATCAGCAGAAACATTTTTTGAAAAAATGACATCATTTGATGAAATTTATCAAGCAATTGCAGGAATAAAATATGTAAATAGAGATGATGGAATGTTGGACTATAATGCTAAAGAAGTTGAAAACTTATCATCAAGTATAGAAATAAATAGAGAAGACAGAACAATGACATATACAAATAGAAGACTTGAAAATGGTACAATACTTGACCAAAAATCTACTATAGATTTAGAAAGTTGGGTAGGTAGATATGGAACACCACTAGAACTTCTTATGGCATTACACATAGCAACAATGACATCAGATGTTACAAGCGAAATGATAACTAATGATGACTTAAAAACTGATGTAAAAATATCATTTGAAGATGGGGTTTATGATGTAGACTTCAAGATACAAATGAAAGATGATGATGGAAACAAAACTGAACTACCTATACTATTTGGAAGTGAAGAAAAGGCAGGAGATTTGATTTCACTATTGAAAAAGTATCAGCCTGTTAGTGTACAATATAATGATGAAACAAAAAAATACGAATATACATATGAATCACCAAGTGAGCCTGGCGAAGATTATAAAAAAGAAGCGGTTACAATCCGTTCATTAAAGAGCTTAATAGAAGAATATAAAATGATTATACCTACTATTGAAAATGTAAAAGAAGATTATGAAAATGGAGATGAGGCATTAGATACAGGTGTAGGAGAATTATTATATGGAGACAATGATATTTATTTGAAATATGATGTTAATCTTAATGAATATTCAGAAACCTTTTCACAAATGGGAGCTTATCTAGGTACATACAATGAAGAAGAAGGAGTAGGCACAGGATTTTTATCTAATGATGGAACTTTTTCTTACTCATTTGCAGATAAGGTAAATGGAATTTCATGGAATTATAATGGTGGTGAATCAACATATGGTATTGTAAATGATGCATATAATAGACCTGCACAAATGAATATTGATGTAAGTTCTGATGCAGATTCACAATTATCAAGAAGCTTTGTCAAGGTACCATCTTTTAAGAATGCAATGGAATCTGTAGTTAGCTTGAATAAAAATACAGAAACAAGAGATGCTATGACCTGTTTCATGTTAGAAATAGACCATTATCTTTGGGATAGAAGTGCAGAATATGGCGAAGACGACATGATTACAGTAGATTGGGATGATAGTACATATCAATTAAATATTGATTATGGAGCAGAACAACCATATACTATAAATTTTTCAAATTATAATTATTTGATTACAACAGACCAAAGTGAACAACAATTACCAGGAAAAATCACAAAATTATGGATACAAAGTATATCTGATGGTATAGATTGGGATGATATTAATAATATCACAAATGAAATCAAAAAATACTATGATCCAATTCATGAAATAGATGAAAATATAAAAGTGGTATTAGATGGAATCTGGTGTGACATAGTTGACCCAGATGCTGAAGAATGCCCACTTACTGAGGATGATATAAACACAATTTATAATATATTAGTTGATTACACTAAAAATGCAACAACAATGAAAATGGCATATCCAAGAATAGAAAGTGTAACACATCATTGGTTTAAAGATTTAGACTTTTCTGAAGCATATGGTTCATCATCAGAAACAATTGAATTATCAGCCTATGAGAGTGAAGATGGCAGAATTAGTGCAACAGCGTACTTGAGTAATAACCAACACTCAGCGCAAACATCTCAGCCTTTTGTTATAAAAGGAAATATTGTAACTTTAGATGGAGAAGAAGTAGGAACAGTAGAAGACAAATATGGTACTAATAGTAATGAATTTGGTAAAGGTTATGAAGCAAGTAAAAAAATACTAACAGGTGGATATTACTATGTATATGATGGAACAGAAGCTACTTCTAATGGAATTCTATATAATAAATTATTAGAAAATGTAAAACCTGGAAACATGGTAGAAGTTCGTGTATCAGAGCTTGGAAGTATATTATTTATAAAAGCACTAAAAAATAATGGTGGAGTGTTTATAGATGAAAATGACAATAACAAAGAAATAGCCAATATCAAAGATGGAATTTTAGGCTGGTATGTTACTGGTGAAGAAAAAGCAGTAACTAAATCTAAATGTAGAGTACTACATTTCAAAGATGTAGAAAAGAAAAATGATGAAGGTGAAGTAACTGGAACAAATCATTTCTATTATGTATACATACCAGAATCAATGCAATATATCTCTGCTGCAGAGGATGAAACTGAAGCAAAACAAACAGCTGAAAAAATCAATGATTTATTATTAGCCTTGGGGGTAAACCAATCAAGAATACCCGTAAGTTTTGACAACAAAAACTCAAATGGTGATGTTGCAGCATTAACTGCTTTCTCAATATTAGAGGGAATGAAAACAGAAACTGCTCAAACAATATATAGAGATTTCAAAGAATTTTTGATAGAACTAGGGTATTATACTAAAGCAGAATTTGAATACTTAAATAACAATGTATTAACATGGTTTATACCAGATTATATACCTGAAGACCCACAACATTGGCAACAGAACAAAAATGAAGACGCACTTTTATATGGTGCTGTTCTATATCCAGCAACTGATGATGAAGACTCAGAAGAAAAAACTAAAGGTTTTGAGCCAGACTTAGATGTAATAGCTCCAGGAAATGCAAGAATATTAGAGTATAAAATAGATGGAGAAAATTCATATATTACTCTTGAATTTGACGGAACTTCACAACCAGAAATAGGAATGTTAGATAAATACACAATGACTATTAAAGGAATACAAATCTTGACAAGTTTAGTAGAACCAAGTGATACAAAAACTTCAGATGATGAAGAAACAGAGGGAACCAGCATAGACACAATAGTTGCAGAAAAAACGGTTATAAAAGCTGGAACAGTAATAGGAAAAACAGGTACAACAAAAATTCAGGTAATACTAAAAAATGCTAATGGGGCAATTCTAAATAATGTTGAAGATTACATGTCACCACTATCATCTATTTTGGCTACATCTGAAATTGAATTATCAAATGATTACAATGTATTCATTGATTGTAATGAAAATGTTGTAAGAGATGTAAATCAATTTAAAGAGTTATTTAGCGAATATCCAAACATCGCAGATAATGCAGAAGCATTTATGGAAATGCAAGAAACATATAAAGTAAATGCTATTTTTGCAGCAGCAGTTTGTATAAATGAGTCATCAGCAGGAACAAATGGAAATCTTGTAGGAAAGGGATCTTCAAACCGTAATAGCACTGGATATCCATATAATATGTTTAGTATAACATACTGGGGAGAAAATGCTTTGAGTCACAAAGTATTTAACTGGACCAATTCAGCAGCAAGTAATTGGATGGCATATGATAGTTTTGAACAAGCAATTTTAGATTTTGGTAATTATATTGCTAATAGTAGCCACTACTTTAAATCAAATAAATATAAAATATCAGAAATTGCTGCAAGCTATTGTCCTCCAGGAGATGATTGGGCTTCAAAGGTTTCTAATACTATGACAGAAAAATTAATTCAATTGTTGGAAGGTAATTAATTATGAAGAAAATAAAATTTATATTATTTCTAATTATAATAATATTATTGGCTTGTGCTATTATGTTATTAGCATATAAACCTAAAGAAAAGGTGAATATAGTTATAAATGATTTAGATGTGAAAAATGAAGTTGATATTGAAAATATAATTCTATTGATGAGAACATATACAGGAGAGGCAAAAGTAGATGAGTTAAGTAAGAAACTTAAAGAAATAGCAACAAATTACTTGCCAAGTATATCTGAAGAAACAAAAAATCTTACAGATAAAGAATTAGAAACATATTTTACTAAAAATAAAAAAGACATTTCAGAAGAATTAGAGATTAATAATCAAGATGAATTTAAGAAATTAATTCAAAGTATAAGAAAGATGGATAGTGTAAATATAAACAGCGTAGAAATAGACTTGTCAGAATATAAAGAAACTTCTGAGTATGCTAATTTTAAAATCTATTTTAAAAATATCAATAATCAAAGAATAGTTATTGATGCATATTTAAATATGAAAGATAGCCAAGGGGAATTAATAAAATTTATCCCAATTATAGAGGAGTAGATTATTATGGCAAAACTACAAAAAATAGAAAAACTAGATATTATATTAATAATAATAATTCTAATTCTAATAGTTGTAAATTTAGTTTTGTATACAAAAAAAATAGAACAACCCAAATATATGATGTATCAAACAAGTGAAAATACTTCACCAACTTTTGATAAAAAAGATAAAGAAGAAACTCAAATTGTAGAAGTACCTCAAACAGAGCAGGAAATTATACAAAAATTATCAACATTAGGTGAAAGAGATAGAATGGAATATTATTGTGGTATATATTTCAAACATATAGAAAAAAAAGAATATGAAGAAGCATATAACTTATTATACCCAGAATTTAAGGAAAAATATTTTCCTACCCTAGAAGAATATGAAACATATATTAATAACACATACCCTGCAAACTGGGGCTTAGAATATGAAGATATAACAAGACAAGGATATATATATGTATTGAAATTAAAAGTACTTGATCTTTTTGGTAGTAAAGAAAATGAAAAATCACAAAGAATCGTTATCAAGGAAAACAATTATAATGACTTTATAATTTCATTTCAAGTTATATAATCAACTGAATCAACTGTGGGGAACGTCCCAGTTGTGCAAACTGCACAATCTGGGGCGGGTAATTGTCTAATTTATAGAATTATTAGTTAGCACAGTAGTAGATAAATAAGGAGGGTAAAATGAATTATTGGACAAGTTTGAGATTAAAAGCAAGGGACTTTTTCAAACGAAATAAAAGAAAAATACTAATATTCCTAATAATATGGTTAATTGTTATAATAATAGAATACTATTTGAGAAATCACCAAGTCAAAGTTTTGGATACACCATCTACAACATACTATCCATTTGTATCTACTATGGATGAAGAAAAAAAAGTTCCAGAACAGTATCAAGAGCCTATACAAAATTTAATCGACCAATATTTTAATTACTGTAATAATGGCGAATATGAAAACGCTTATAATTTAATTACAGAAGATTGCAGAAAAAAGAATTATCCAACAATAGATGATTTTACAAACTACGTAAATACTGTATTTGAGGGCAAAAAAAAGATATACAATATTCAAAGTTACTCAATAGTTGATAATAAATATATATTTAATGTAAGAATATTAGATGATATCCTAGCAAATGGAACTACAGACGGATATTACTATTATGAAGAAAAGTTTGTACTAATAGAAGAAAATGGAGAAATTAAGTTATCTATAGCAGAGTACATAGAGGATGAAAAACAAGAAATTAGTGTAGAAGATGATAACTTAAAAGTAGAAGTACTAAATAAATCTATGGATTATGAAACAGAAACATATACCTTAGAAATTACAAATAAAACAGATAAATATATAGTAATATCAGACAATACGCAGACTAAGGAGATATCATTATATGTAAATGGATATGAAAGATATCCAACAAATATGCAAGTTGCATTTTTCATGTTACCACCTAATAGTAAAAGAACTCAGGAATTAAAGTTTACTAAATATTATGATGAAAATGCAAATGATGAAAAGATTGTATTTAATAATGTACGTATTCTAAAAGAATATGATTGGGCTGTAGGTACAACTCAAGAAAATTTAGATAATGCTGTTGATATTTATAGTGTAGAGATACCTCTATCAGAATAAAAACGTGTGATTGAGATAATGATTGACAGAATCGGCAAAATATTATATAATATTTGCAACAAAAATGTACGTAAACCACCAACCAAATCTTAATTAAGAAGGTGAGGAACATGTTGATAATAGTAATTTTGTTGTTGGCAGTCAAGTTATTTTTTCAAATCCGGGAGGTTCCATTTAGTCTACAATTTAAATCATTAGTGCAAGCTTTTATAGTAATCATTGTTGTTTCATGCATATTGTATATCATACTAAAAATCGTATCATATGATGAAAAATGGGAAGAAAATAGAAGAAAATATTCTGATGATGATGAATCAGTAAGTTTCTTCGACGGTTGGCTTCATAACAGTGATACTCAATTCGTTCTAGGGTTAATATATGTTATATCTTTTATGATTATTTTTGGCGCTATAATTTATCGTATATCCCAAGGAGAGAGTTATCTGATTGTTTTGAAGATTGCAGCAATACCCATGATAATATATGATATAGCACTAATGATTGACTTTAAATTCAACTATGCTCAAGAAAAACTCAAGCTACCATTTCCACTTGTATGGCTATTTGAGACAATATGTTGTTTCATAGTAATTGCTATAGTATTATTCTTTGTAATTCTTATTGCAATATTTGTGGGAGAAGTGATTATTATTGTTTTAATGGTTTGGTTCCCGGTACTATTTGTCATATGGACTCTGAAGGATCATTTCCTTTAGTGTGAGGCAAGAAAATATTCCCTAACTTAGACTTTTAAGTTTGAGTTGGGGAATATTTATTTATCTAAACTGTAACAAAGTTTAGCCAAATAGCATATATTTGTGAAATTAGTATTGAAATTTCCCTAAAAAAATGATATAGTATATAAAAATTTGAAGCGGAGGTACAAAACATGAGTAAAGGGAAAAGATATAATGGGGAACAAAAGCTCAATATGAAAAAAGTTTCAGCTGTTATCATTGTTATCTTAGCTATTGTTTTATTTATAGTAGGTATAAAGCAAATATTTAAAGCAGATAAAGATACAATAACTAGAAAGAATGTAGAATTAAATTATTTCTCATTGTTTTCTAATGGAAATTGGGGAGTAATAAATTCATATGGTAATACAGTAATAGAACCTGCAAATGGTGAAATGGTAGTAATTCCAAATAAAGCAAAACCAGTATTTATATGCACATATGAAGTGAATTATATTGATGGATCATATAAAACTAAAGCTATAAATGAAAAAAATCAACAGATTTTCACAGATTATGACAATGTAATGGCAATACAAAATTATGATGATGAAAATAATCTATGGTTTGAAGAAAATATATTAAAAGTTCAAAAAGATGGAAAGTATGGATTAATTAATATTGATGGTAAACAAGTCTTAGACTGTGAATATGACAATATCACAGCAATAAAAGGTATAAAAAACAGCATATTGGTAAAAAAAGATAGCATGGTTGGATTAGTTAATTCAAATGGAACAGTAGTTATACCTGCAAACTATTCAGAAATCACAACAATATCAGAAGATTATCAAGATGGTTATATTGTAAAAAATTCAGAATCTAAATATGGAGTTATTAAACCAAATGGTGATATTGCAATTGACTGCAAATATAATGAGATAAAAAAATTAGTTGATGGTAGTAAATATATAGTTAAAGAAGATAATACATGGAAAGTACTTGCTGAAGATGGTACATCATCTTTAGAGGCTAAAGTTGATAATGCAGTAGACATGAATAATGGAAACATAATCATAAATAAAAACGGAAAATATGGTGTACTAAATAATGAAGGAAACAACGTAATTCCTACAGAATATGAAGAATTAGCATATTTATTTGATGATAAATATATTGCAAAAAAAGACGGTAAATATGGAGTAATAAACGCATCAGCAGAAACATTAGTAGAATTCAAATATTCAGAAATAAAACATAATAAACAAACAGGTTATATAAAAGCAAAAAATGATAATGGAACATATGATTATATGACCAAAGATTTATCAGTAAAGTTAACAGCTGGTGAAGAAACAATTTTAAATGGATTTATAAGTATAAATAATCAAAATGATATAAAATATTACAACTATAATTTAGAAGAAAAATCAAATAAAGATGTATACACAGACAACACATTGTTTATTAATAAGCAAAATGGAAAATTTGGTTTTGTTGATAAAGATGGAAATGTTGTTGTAGAAGCAATTTATGATGATGCTAGAGAGCAAAATGAATGTGGTTATGTTGCTGTAAAAAAAGACGGAAAATGGGGAGCAATTAATCAAGAAGGTAAAGTTGTAATAGAGCCAAGGTATGATTTGTCTAATAATTCAACTATTGATTTTATTGATAAATGGCATATTTGTGCAGATGATAATGCTAACTTTTATACTGATGCAGAGTAGTTCTAAAAAGGTTGCTATATAAAGGTAACCTTTTTTATATAATATTTATCAAATAACATAAAAAGGGCGTGAAGTACTGTGAATCTAAGAACTGGAATTGATGTAATTGAAGTCAAGAGAATAGAAGAAAGTATTAATAAATATGGAAAAAAATTTTTAAACAGAGTATTTACAGAACAAGAAATTCAATATTGCGAAAGTAAGAAAACACAAAAATTCCAATCTTATGCTGGCAGGTTTGCAGCCAAAGAAGCGGTATTTAAAGCACTTTCTGAATGCATTGATAATAAATTTGATATTCAATGGAAAGATATTGAAGTTTTAAATGGCAAAAATGGTAGACCATATGTGGTTTTGCAAGGTAAATTTTCTGAAATTAAATCTAATATAATAGATATTGATATTAGTATTTCTCATATTGCAGATACTGCAATTGCAAGTATAGTGGTGCAATTAGGGACAAGCAACTAGGAATAATTAATTGGATAGGGGGCAAATATTTTGGAATTATTTGATAGTCATGCACACTACGATGACGATAAATTTAATGAAGATAGAGAGGATGTTCTAAATAAAATATTTGATTCAGGTGTTACTAAACTGATAAGTGCTGGATATAGCTTAGAAGCCTCTAAGAAAGCAGTAGATCTTGCTAAGAAATATGATTTTATATATGCAACTGCAGGTATTTCTCCAAATGATATTCCAGGAGAAGAACTAGAGGAAGAAAAATTGGAACTAAAAACAGAAGAAGAAAAGAAAATTTTATTTGAACAAAGTTTTCAAATTTTTAGCCAATATTTAAAGGAAATTGAAGAATTAGCCAAAAATAAAAAAGTTGTAGCTATTGGTGAAATAGGGTTAGATTATCACTGGAATAAGCAAAATAAAGAATTACAAAAAAAGGTTTTTATTGCACAAATTGAGCTAGCAAATAAATTAAACCTACCAATAGTAATTCACACTAGAGAAGCTGTAATGGATACTTTGGACATACTTAAAAACATACAAAGGCCAATAAAACCTGGGGTATTTCATTGTTGCCCACTTAATATAGAATTAGTTAAAGAAGCAATAAAAATAGGCTTTTATATTTCATTTGCTGGACCTGTTACTTTTAAAAGTTCAAAAAATGCAAAAGAAGTGGCACAATTGGTTCCTATCGACAGAATATTACTTGAAACAGATAGCCCATATCTTGCACCAGAACCGGTAAGAGGAACAAGAAATGACTCAAGAAATATAAAATATATTGCACAAAAGATTGCCGAATTCAAAAACATATCTATGGAGTCTTTGGCAAAAGAAGCCTATGAAAACACAAAAAGAGTTTTTAATATATAAATAGGGGATGTTGAAAATGGAAGATGAATTAATAAAGCTTATGGAACAAATAGTGGATAATATAAATAGTAATGATTATTCAAGTTTTTATTTAAATGGCAATAAATTTCATTTTATAGATAAAGACAGAATGATAGACTTTGAAGCAATAATAGGCAATCACAATTATTACTTAAAAGATAATATAGAGGGAAATATGTATATAGCAACAAGGAAGCGTATTGGTGATGGTGTGTTTATACATCATATTATTATGCAGAATAAAGTAGAAAGTGAGAGTTTATCATTTTTTTCAAAAGACAATATGACAGGTCTTATAAAAACTATATCTAAAGATGAAGAGGAAACTTTAATTTGCGAAAATCCAGATTGTATAAGTAGACTTGGAAATACAGATCAACTATTGGAATATATTAATGAATTTTTCGCATATGATGAAGAAGATTATGATTTATATGCTGAAGAAGAGCCTGGTTTATATGCTGATAATGAAGAGAAATTGCTTCAAGATTTAGATGATCAAGAGAAAACAATGCTTGATATTGAGGAAGGGACAGAATTTGAGTATGCAGATGATTTTATAAGTGATTCAGAGCTATATGAT
>CANRGM010000006.1 GCA_947630155.1 uncultured Clostridia bacterium | reverse complement strand
ATGGAGGCTGCAGATACTGTTTATGGAGTTACTATGGAAGAAAATGGAATCAGTAAGTTGCTTTCTATAAAAATGGCGTAAGGAAATTTAAGGAACGTCCCCAAAATTTCCCAGTCATAATTTATTTTCCAATAGCATATATATTAATATAGTGTACACAAAGGAGGATAAATTATGTGGCAAGCTTTAAATCTTAGTGAAGTCAAGCAAAAACTAAAAACTAATTATCAGTATGGATTAACAAATGAGGAAGCTGAAAAACGCTTTCAAGAATATGGTGAAAACAAATTAGAGGACAAGCCTAAAGATAATTTGTTTGTAAAGTTTATCAAACAATTTAATGATTTTATGATTATTATTCTAATTATAGCATCTATTGTATCTGCTCTGATTGAAAAAGTACAGGGATCAAATGATTATTTGGATTCTATTATAATAATTGCAATTGTTGTATTTAATGCTATTATGGGTATTGTTCAAGAGGCAAAAGCGGAGAAATCATTGGATGCATTAAAAAAAATGACAGCACCTGTGGTGAAGGTTAGAAGAGAAGGTAGGGTTAAACAGATTAATAGTAGTGAATTAGTTCCAGGAGATATTGTTATTTTAGAAGCAGGAAACTTTGTTCCAGCAGATTGTAGATTGATAAGCAGTTTTAATTTAAAGGTTGAGGAGTCAAGTCTAACAGGTGAAACTGTTCCTGTTGAAAAGAATGCAACAATATTATTGAACGAAAAGACCAGTATTGGAGATTGCTTAAATATGGTTTTTGCAACCACTGTTATAGTCAATGGACATGGAGAAGCGGTTGTTACCGAAACTGCTATGAATACTAAAGTTGGAAAAATTGCTAAAATGATTATAACAAATGAATCTCCAGAAACTCCTATTCAAAGAAAATTATCAGAAGTTGGAAAAACTTTAGGAATTGCATGTTTAGGTATTTGTGCATTAATTTTCTTCATAGGATTAATAAAAAGAATTTCTCCAATTGAAATGTTTATGACTTCAGTAGGTTTGGCTGTTGCTGCTATTCCAGAGGGACTGCCTGCTATTGTTACAATAGTACTTTCAATAGGTGTTACAAAAATGGCTAAGAAAAATAGTATTATTAGAAAATTACCTGCTGTTGAAACTTTGGGAAGTAGTAGTGTAATTTGCTCTGATAAAACAGGAACTTTAACACAGAATAAAATGCAAGTAGTACAAGTATTAACTCCAAATTCAAAATTAAATCCAGATAATGGAATTAATTTTACAATAGAACTTGCCACAATGTGTACAGATGCAGAAATTTATTATGATGAAGGCAAGGCAAATGTAACAGGAGATCCAACTGAGGTAGCTATTGTTAATGAATGTTACAGACTGGGAAAAACTAAAAAAGCATTGTATAATCAGTTTGAGAGAATAAATGATATACCATTTGATTCATCCAGAAAACTGATGACAACTATACATAGAATTGGAAATAAATATAGAATAATTACTAAAGGTGCACCTGATGTTTTAATAAAAAGATGTAGTAAATACTATTCTGAAAATCAAATTTCAAGCATTGGAACATCTATTATAAAAAATATTGAAGATCAAAACGAAAAAATGGCACAAAATGCATTAAGGGTTATAGCTGTAGCATATAAAGATGTTGATATTTTGCCAAATAAGATAGAAAGTAGTTATATAGAAAATGACTTGATTTTTACAGGTTTAATTGGAATGATAGATCCTCCAAGAGAGGGAGTAAAAGAAGCTATTGCTACATGTAGAAAGGCTGGAATAAAAACAGTTATGATAACAGGTGACCATATCACAACAGCAAATGCAATAGCAAGTGAATTAGGAATTCTGAGAAAAAATGATTTATCAATAACAGGAAGCGAATTAGATAGAATTCCTAAAGATGAGTTTAAAAAGAATATTATGAAATATTCTGTATTTGCAAGAGTTACACCAGAACACAAAGTTGAAATTGTAAAGGCATTCCAATCAACAGGAGCAGTAGTCGCAATGACTGGAGATGGTGTAAATGATGCACCTGCACTAAAAAATGCAGATATAGGAATTGCTATGGGGTTAAATGGAACAGATGTAGCAAAAAATGCTGCAGATATGGTACTTACTGATGATAATTTTGTTACAATAGTAGAAGCAGTGAAATATGGAAGAACAATTTTTAATAATATTAGAAAAGCCATACATTTTTTAATTGCCACAAATGTTGGTGAGATAGTCACCATTTTTCTAGGATTATTAATAGGAATGAGATCACCATTACTTGCAATTCAATTATTGTGGATAAACTTAATTACAGATTCATTACCAGCAATTGCTCTAGGGCTAGAAAATCCAGAGAAAAATATTATGGCAGAGAAACCTAGAAATCCTAAAAAGAGTATTTTTGCTGATGGATTATGGGGGCGAATATTGATTGAAGGTTCAATGATTGGAATATTAAATTTGTTTGCGTTTACTGTAGGAAAGAGTTTGTATAATTTGGAAGTAGGAAGAACCATGGCTTTTGTATCGTTGGGCTTACTTGAATTAGTGCATAGTTTTAATATTAGAAGTGAGGAGTCCATATTTAAGACTGGATTATTTCAAAATAAGTTTTTAATGTTTGCATTTATTGGTGGGGCATTTTTACAGACTATTGTTGTTATTGTGCCACAATTTGCAGAAGTGTTTAAATTGACTAATCTGACAGGTAAACAATGGTTATATACAATTGGTATTTCTTTGTTACCAGTTGTTATTATGGAAATTCAGAAATTGAGTAATGAGTGGAAATTTGGGAAGGTTGTTAGAAGTACAAAAATTGAGGAGAAAGGAAAGTTTGAAACTAGTAAAATTTAAAATATAAAAAGCATCCCATGTTATGTAAAATTGACATAACGTGGGATTTTGTGGTATAATAGATGTATGGATGCATAGAGGTACACTTCATAATAAAAAATTTTTTTATAATAAGGAGTGAATTTGTATGGACAAAAAAGATGAATTAAAAAACAAAATAAAATATCATAAAAATGAGATTGAACAATTAGAAGAAGAATTTACAGAGCCAGGGGCAGATATAGTAAATCTAAATGAACAAGTTGAACTTGTAAGAGAAAATATCAGAAATTATGTAAGGGAATTAAAAAGCCTAGGATATGATAATATAATTACTGAACTTAGTGAGGATTTAAAGAGTATAGGCATAGAGGACGTTTCAAAAAATACTCCAAATGATAAAGATATAAGTCCAGAAGAAAGAAAAAAAGAATTGAACGAATTTTTTGGAAAAAAATTGTCACGTGAATTGAAACAATATGCAAATAAAAATAAAGAAGAAATTTTAAAAAAATCAAATGATATAGCAGGTAAAAATAAGAATAAAAAAGGTTATATTTCTGCTATAATTACAGCAATCGCAATGATAGGATTTGCAGCTGAAACCATACAAATAATTAGAAATACACATAAAGATCCTATTGAAGACCAAGGATATGAAGATAAAAATCCCATTAAAGAAAATGGACATGAAAATATTATAAATAATAATTTAAAGAAACAGTTCAAGGAAGGCGAAAACCAAGAAGATAAAGAAAGTGATTCACATTATATTGATAAAAATCTAATTTATACCTCATATTTGGTATCAGATAATGAATCAGGTTATATAGATTTAAGAGAAGATCCTTCTACAAAGGAGATAATTTCACAAATACCTACTGGAGATACTGTTTATATAAAAGATAATGATACACAAGTTAATAAACAAGGTGATCAGCAATTGAAACAAGCTATATATTATGATGAATCTACAGAAGAATTTATTTTTGGATACATTGATACTGAATTATTAGAAAAAGATGTCGGAAATAATGAAACAATTCTTGTTAAGGATAAAGAAATAGAGTCAGATGAAACACCAATTTATGAATATAAACCATATGAAGTTAATGCTTCAAGTTTAAATTTAAGAGGTGAACCATCAACAGAAACAGGAGAAGTTTTGTCAAAAATTAAAAAAGGTAAAACTATTTATGTTAATAATGATGCTGAATTAATGAATTTAGAAAATGATCATAAATGGCAAAAAGTTATGTATTTTGATAGTGAAAAGAATGAATATGTTGAGGGGTATGCAGATATAAGTTGGGCTTCTGAAAAACAAAACAAATCAGATTGTGAAGAAGTTAAATTTACTGATGAAGATATAGAAAAAATAGTAAACTATAAAAATAGCTGGGAAAACCAAAATCTATACAACTATGTAAAAGGATATAGTACTGATTATAGTAATAAATGGGTAAATCCTTATATAACTGAAGATGGTAAATTTTATATTTGTCACACTGATGCTAGTGTAAATAATGGAACTAAAAACTATGGATTTGGAATTATGGTAAATCAAAATGGTTGTGTAAATAATCAGGTTGCAGAATACTTTAAAGAAAAAGGTTATAATGTGGAAGATTCAGATTATTTAGTATTAGGACAATCTAAAATTCCAGTTGAAGTTGTTGATTATGTTTCAGAAGAATTCGTGAAAAATACAATAAAAACCATTGAGCAATGTCTACAAAACAAAGATGTAAAATTTTCTAAACATGAAATTTTAGCACTAACAGGTATTTGTTATCAATTTGGTAGAAGCGAAGAATTTATAAATAATTTCATAGACCTCTATATTCAATATGGAAATACAGAAGAATTGAGAGACAATTTTGTAACATCAAATGGAGTTTATCCACTTAAAAAAGTTTTAGGAGGAACAGATCCAAACTATGGATATAATAGAGGAGAAGCTAACTGGAAAGCTTTTCATTATGGAGATTTTATTATGGCAGGTGGTCCTACGTCAATAATACGTTTTGATGATGAACAAGAGCATGATGTGGAAGAATTAGAAAAACAAACCTCAGATGTAGTTACTGTACAAGCCGATGTGGAAGAGGAACGTTAATACATATATTGTTACTTAAATTTTAAGGGAAACTTTGATTTAAAAGGCAAAACTATTTAGTTTTGCCTTTTTATATGCATAAAAAATCCCAAATTTGGAGAAAATATTTCTAAAAAAGAAATATAAAAAATGCAAGAGGTGGCAAGTTTGGGAAATCATAGAATATTGAATATCAAAGGAGTTTTACTAGATAAACATCAATTAGAAAATTATTTAGCAAAATTGGCTTCTGATAATATACTAAAAAATAGATCTGATAAAGACACATATCCAATACCAAGGTTAAGAGAAAATTTTGAATATATAACAAATGTATATAATACATTAACAGAACACTTGAAATTAGGAATTCCTATACATCCAGCAGGAGAGTGGATTTTAGATAATTACTATATAGTAGAAAAAACTGTGAAAACCATTATTAAAGATATGCCATTAAAAAAATATACTAGTTTTATAGGCTTAGAAAATGGAACTTATAAAGGTTTTGCAAGGGTGTATGTTCTAGCTGCAGAAATTGTTGCATACACAGATGGTACAATAGATAGAAATAATTTAAGTAGTTTATTACAAGCATATCAAACAAAGAAAAACTTGAGTATGGAGGAGATTTGGAATATAGGTATATTCTTGCAAATTTCATTAATAGAAAACATTCGTGGAATTTGCGAAAAAATATATTCATCTCAAATGCAAAAATATAAGGTAGAAAATATTATAGAGAGATTGGTCGAAAACAAAGAAAATTTGAAGTTTAAAAATATATCCTCAAGTAAAACATATGGATATGGAGAGATGAAATATCCTTTTATTGAATATATGTCTTATAGATTAAAGCAATATGGTAAACAAACATATGCTTTTTTAAATATTTTGGAAGAACAAGTTGATAAAATGGGACTAAGTATAACTGAAGTAATTCAGAAAGAACATTTTGATATTGCTGTAAAAAAAGTTTCTATGGGAAATTCAATTACAAGTATTAATACAATAATTAGGGTTAATTTTTTAGAGATTTTTGAGCAGATAAATGGAGTTGAAGAGATCTTGAAAAAAGATCCAGCAGGTGTGTATAGTAAGATGGATTATAAAACTAGGGCTTATTATAGAAGAGAAATAGAGAAAATTGCTAAAAAGACTAAGATTTCAGAAATGTATATTGCCAAAAAGTGTTTGGAACTAGCGGAAAATAATGCAAAAAAAATAGAATCTGAATTAGAAGAAAAATCGAGTAGTGAAAAAAATACACTTGAAAGAAAAGAGTCTCATATTGGGTATTACTTAATTTCAAAAGGAAAGAGTACTCTATTATCAGAATTACTAAATAAAAAAGTAAAATCTACAAATCCAAAGACAAAAATGCAAATATATATTTATGGAGTAACTATTTTAGCCATATTAATAAGCCTTTTATGTGGAATATATGTGTATAATAGAGGTGTTAATATAATTATTTCTGCATTAATTTTTATTGCTACATTAATACCAAGTCAAACAATAGCTGTACAATTAATCCAATATATTTTAAGTAAATTAATCAAGCCGAAAATGATACCTAAATTAGATTTTAAATCTGGTATACCAGAAGAAAGCTCAACTATGGTAATTATTCCAACTATAGTAAAAACAAAGGAAAAAGTTCATGAATTATTTTCAAAATTAGAAGTCTTTTATATTGCAAACAAAAGTGAAAATTTATATTTTACATTATTGGGAGATTGCTCAAGTAGTAATAATGAAAGAGAAAGTTTTGATGATGAAATTATAGAAGCTGGAGTTGAAGAGATAAAAAGGTTAAACGAAAAATATCCTGATATTAAATACAATAAATTCAATTTCATTTACAGAAAAAGAGTTTGGAATGAAGGAGAATCATGCTATCTAGGTTGGGAAAGAAAAAGAGGAGCAATAAATCAATTTAATGAGTATTTACTGGGAAATATAAAAAGTCCATTTTTGTATAATAGTTTTGAAGATAATAAAGTTTATAGTGATAGTAAAGGAAATTCTATTAGTAATCCACAAAATAATATACCAAAAATAAAATATGTAATTACATTAGATAGTGATACAGATTTAGTGCTAAATTCGGGACTAGAGCTTATAGGTGCAATGGCTCATATATTAAATAAGCCTATAATAGATAAAAAACAAAATATAATTATAGATGGACATGCATTAATGCAACCAAGAGTTGGTGTTGGATTATTAGAAGTAAGAAGAAGTTTATTTACCAAGATATTTTCTGGTTTAGGTGGAACGGATTCATATGTAAATGCAATTTTTGATGTATATCAAGATAACTTTGATGAAGGAATTTTTACTGGAAAAGGAATATATGATTTACAAGCGTTTTCAGAAGTCTTGAAAAACGAGATACCTGAAAATACAGTTCTAAGTCATGATTTACTTGAAGGTTCATATTTAAGATGTGGTATGGTTTCTGATGTAATGTTGATGGATGGATATCCTACCAATTATTTGGCTTTCAAGAAAAGGCTTCATAGGTGGATTAGAGGAGATTATCAAATATTAAGATGGGTAAAAAATAAGAAATTAAATATATTATCTAAATACAAAATCATAGATAATATTTTAAGAAGTAAATTGGAGACTAGTGTATTAATATCACTATTTATAATGGTATTAGCAAAAGCACTTTATGATATATCAATATGGCCAATAATTTT
Organism: uncultured Clostridia bacterium; assembly: GCA_947630155.1. GTDB lineage: Bacteria > Bacillota > Clostridia > TANB77 > CAG-508 > CAG-492. The sequence continues at coordinate 16,615 of CANRGM010000006.1, read as the reverse complement.
ATTCTTATTTTTCAGTTTGACAATATCATATTGCCTAGAGATTATCAATAAAATTGTTTTCAAAAAAGAGGGAGAAACAAAACAACGAACTTTTGAGAAAAATCAAACTACAATAAAAAACAGTTTGGTAAAAACTTTTCTAGCTATAATAACATTGCCAGATAAGGCATATATGTCATGCAATGCAGAGATTACAAGTTTATATAGAATGTTAATTAGTAAAAAAAATTTATTGGAATGGGTTACTGCTGAAGAAGCGGAAAAAAGTTCAAAAAATAATTTGACCAATTATTTTTTCAGCATGATTCCAAATATAATAGTTGGACTTTTGGGATTGGCTATTGTATTATTGGCAAACTTTGAAAATGTAATAGGAATAATAATTCTGGCAATATCAATTTTATGGATTATAGCACCAAGTATTATGTATTTAATAAGCAGACCAATTAAAAATATAAATAAAATAGATTTGTTAAGTAAAAATGAAAAAGATCATACATTAGAAATTGCTAAAAGAACATGGCAATTTTTCAAAGATTATATAAATGAAAATACAAATTATTTACCACCAGATAATTATCAAGATGATAGAAACCCAAGAATAGTGTTAAGGACATCTTCAACTAATATAGGCTTAGGAATGCTTGCAGTAATTTCTAGCTATGATTTAGGTTTTGAGAATGTAACTGATACAATTAACTTATTAGAAAAAATGGTTAATGTAGTTAGCAGTTTGCAAAAATGGAATGGGCATTTATATAACTGGTACAATTTAGAGAATTTACAACCATTAACACCTAGATTTGTTTCATCAGTTGATAGTGGGAATCTTGTAGGATATTTTTATGTTGTTTTTCAGTATTTAGAAGGTATAGAGAATAATCCACCAGAAGATTTAGCAAGTGATATATTAGAAAAAGTCAAAAACATGAAATTGCAAATATCAGATTTAATAAAAAACACAGATTTTTCAAAGCTATTTGATTACAAAAACAACCTATTTTCAGTAGGATTTGATGTAGAAGAAAATAAATTAGTAGATTCATATTATGATTTATTAGCTTCAGAGGCAAGGCAAGCAAGCCTTGTTGCAATTGCTAAGAAAGATATAGATGTAAAAAACTGGTATAACTTAAGTAGAACATTAACTGTTTTAAACAAATATAAAGGATTAATCTCATGGTCAGGAACTGCTTTTGAATATCTAATGCCAAACATAAATATTCCAAAATATCCAGGAAGTTTATTAGATGAATCTTGTAAATTTATGATAATGAGTCAAAAAGAATATGCTAAAAAGCTAGGCATTCCATGGGGAATTTCTGAATCAGCATTTAATTTAAAAGATTTAAATAATAATTATCAATATAAAGCATTTGGAATACCGTGGCTAGGCTTAAAAAGAGGATTAGCAGATGAAATGGTTATATCATCATATGGCTCAATACTTGCAATAAATGAAGATCCAAAAGGAGTATTAGAAAATTTAAAAAGACTTGAAAAACAGGGAATGTATAGTAAATATGGATTTTATGAAGCAATAGATTATACTCCAAATAGAGTAAGTAAAAATAAGAAATATGAAAATGTAAAAACATATATGGCACATCATCAAGGTTTAATATTATTATCAATAAACAACTTATTTAATAATAATATTCTTCAAAAAAGATTTATGAAAAATCCGGAAATACAAGCAATAAACATACTTTTAGAAGAAAGAATGCCTGAAAATGTTATTATTACAAAAGAGAAGAAGGAAAAAGTTGAAAAAATTAAATATAGTGATTACGATTTTTATGTTGAAAAAACATTTACAAAAATTAATAATGATATTGAAAAGTACAATTTAATTTCTAATAAAGATTATACAATTATTTTAGATGATAAAGGTAATGGTTATAGTAAATATAAAGATATTTTGATAAATAGATATAAGCCAACATCAGATGTAAATCAGGGAATTTATTTTTATATAAAAAATATCAAAAATAAGAAAATATGGGCAAATGGATATAATCAAATAACAGAAAAACCAGATAAATATAGTGTTAGCTTTTCACCAGACAAAACTAAGATTGTTAGATTAGATGGAAATATTGAAACAAGTACGAAAGTTACAGTAAGTTCAAGCGATTCTGTTGAAATAAGAAGACTTGAAGTCAAGAATTTAGGAAACACAGATGAAACATTAGAAATTACTTCATTTTTAGAACCAGTGTTGTCCAATAAAGAACAAGATTATGCACATCCAGCATTCAACAATTTGTTTTTAAGTTACGAGTATATTGCAGATAGTAATACAATTTTAGTTAAGAGAAAAAAACGTTCAGAGGGTCAACAAGAAATATATATGGCAGTTAATTTTTATTCAGAAGCTAAAACAATCGGAGATGTGGAATTTGAGATAAATAAAGAAAGGTTTGTAGGAAGGAATAATTTTGGTATTCCAAAATTAGTTGAAAATTCTAAGCCATTTAGTAAAAAAGTAGAATTAACCACAGACTCAATAATAGCAATGAGAAAGACTATAAATATAAAGGCAAAAGAAAATGTTAAATTAGATTTTATAATTTGTGTATCTGAGGATAGAGATTATGTATTAAAAACAATTCAAAAATATATGAATATAGACAATAATAAAAGAACCTTTGAGTTATCAAGAGCTAGAGTTGAAGCAGAGAATAGATATTTAGAATTAAATAGTAAAGATCTTTCTAATTATCAACGATTACTAACTTATATATTAGGTAATAATTTGAATTCACATGTGAAAATAGATGCAGAAAAGTTGTATCCAATTTCAGAGTTATGGAAGTTTGGAATTTCTGGAGATTTACCAATTATATTTGCTAAAATAAAAAATATAAATGATATTGATGTGATATCTGAATTAATTAAGGCATATGAATACTTTAAAACAAAAAATCTTAAAATAGATTTAGTCATATTAAATGAAGAAAAAGAAAAATATGATAGTTATGTTAAAGATGCTATTCATGATGCAATTCTAAACAGAAATATGGCATATATGTTAAATGTAAAGGGTGGAATATATGTTCTAAGTAATATTAAAAATGAGGATAAAAAGTTAATTTCAGTATATTCAAAATTAATAATAGATGCACAAAATGGAAGTTTAAGTTTACAATTAAATGATTTAGAAGAAGATGCTCCAAAAATAAATGTAAATGATGGAGTTGAAAAAATAGAATTAATTGAAGAGGTTAAAAGTGATAATCAATTATTAAATAATGATTTAAAATATTATAATGAATATGGCGGATTTTCACCAGATGGAAAAGAATATTTAATAAGAGTAAATAAAGAGGAAAATGTTCCAATGCCATGGAGTCATATTATGGCAAATCAAAATTTTGGAACTTTGGTAACAGATGGAATGGGAGGATATTCATGGTATAATAATAGTAGATTAAATAGAATAACAGCATGGTCAAATAATCCTATTTTAGATGTACCTTCTGAAGTTATATATTTAAAAGATGATGAAACTAAAAAATCATGGTCGTTAGGCTTAAATCCAATGCCTGATAATAATGATTATTATGCAGTTTATGGATTTGGATATGCTAAATATATGCATACAAGTTTACGGAATAAAGCAAGAAATTGAAATATTTGTACCTAAGGAAGATAGTGCAAAGGTTCAAATAATTAGGCTAAAAAATGAAACACCGCGAAGAAGAAAATTAAAATTAGTATATTATATAAAACCAGTAATTGGGGAAGATGAAATTAAAACAAGTGAGTTTTTAAGTTTTAGATATGATAGAAATTCAAACACAATTTTAGCTGAGAATGTTACTAGTTCAGATTATAAAAATACTATATTTGTTTCAAGTAGTGAGAAAATAAAATCATATACAGGACTAAAAAGGGAATTCATTGGAAATGGCGGTTTACGAGATCCAGATGGTCTTAGACTTGATAATTTTAGTAATAAATTTATAGATAAAGTTAGTAATATTATAGCAATTGAATTGGAAATTGAATTAGAATCACTTGAAAACAAAGAGATATCAATAGTTTTGGGAACAAGTGATACCATAATTGGATGTCAAGATTTGGCGTATAAATACAGTAATTTGAATAATTGTATTCAGGAAAATGAATTGATTAGAAGATATTGGGATGAATTGCTAACTACAATTCAAGTTAATGTACCAGTGGAATCTATGAATATTATTTTAAATGGTTGGTCTATGTATCAAACTTTGGCAAGTAGAATGTGGGGAAGAACTGGGTTTTACCAATCAGGAGGAGCTTTTGGCTTTAGGGATCAACTTCAAGATAGTATAAGTGCTAAATATGTTAATCCAGAAATTACCAAAAATCAAATAATAAAGCATAGTAAACATCAATTTATAGAAGGTGATGTAGAGCATTGGTGGCATGAAGAAACTAATAGAGGAATTAGAACTAGATTTTCTGATGATTTATTATGGCTACCATATGTTGTAGCTGATTATATTGAATTTACTAATGATTACAGTATTCTTGATATAGAAACAAATTATTTAAATGGTGCAGTTTTAGAAGAAACAGTTGATGAAAGGTATGATTTATATTTGCCTTCTGAAGTAAAAGGCAGTATATATGAACATTGTATAAGGGCAATTGAAAAATCACTTAATTTTGGAGAACATGGCTTGCCTAAAATTGGTTCTGGTGATTGGAATGATGGATTTAGTACAGTTGGAAACAAAGGAAAAGGTGAAAGTGTATGGCTTGCGTTTTTCTTGTGTAGTGTTTTAGATAAGTTCGTGAAAATATGTGAGTATGTTGAGGCAAGAGATAATATAAATGATTTAGATAAAAATGTAGGAACAAAAAAATCTGAACAATATAAACAAATAATAGAGCAGTTAAGAAAAGCAGTAAATGCAAATGCATGGGATGGAAGATGGTTTAAAAGAGCATTTATGGATGATGGAAGAGCTTTGGGTAGTTTGCAAAATGATGAATGTAAAATTGATAGTATAGCACAAAGTTGGTCTGTAATTTCAAACATGGGTGACAATGATAAAAAATATATATCAATGGAGAGCCTAGAAAATCACTTAGTAGATGCAGAAAATGGACTTATAAAATTATTAGATCCTCCTTTTGAAAATGGAACATTAGAACCAGGATATATAAAATCATATTTGCCAGGAACAAGAGAAAATGGTGGTCAGTATACACATGCTGCAATTTGGGTTATAATTGCTGAAGCAATATTAGGTTTTGGAGATAAAGCAGTAGAATTTTTTAGAATGATAAACCCAATTGAGCATAGTAAAACAAAAGATGCAGTCATGAAATACAAAGTCGAACCATATATTATTCCAGCAGATATTTATGGACAGGGAAATTTAGCAGGAAGAGGAGGCTGGACATGGTATACAGGCTCAAGTAGTTGGATGTATATAGCTGGAATTAAATATATCTTAGGATTAAATATTTTAAATGGTTATATGTATTTTAATCCATCTATTTCAAGTAGTTGGAATGAATATAGTATTAGATATAAATATGGTGAGAGTATATATAATATAAAAGTTATTAATAAAAGTGGAAAAAATACTGGGGTAAAAAAGGTTAGTTTAAATGGAAGTGTTGTAGAAGATGGAAAAGTGAAATTGCAAAGTGATGGTAGTGTTAATGAAATTGAGGTAGAGATGTGAGAAATTGTTGTTGTTTACTACTCTACAGTAATTGCTTATGTGAAATGTGTTAAATCCTAACAAACCATAATAAAAATTAATGAAAAAATACTTGAAACACTATAAAAAAAATGCTAAAATAAAAATCAAAGTCCACTACAATATGTGGAATGTAGATTGAAAAAAGAGGGGGGAACGGCTGAAATTTCAGTTTGTTCTCCTTTAAATTTTATGCAGGAGGTAAAGATGGCAAACAAAACAAAAACAATATTTGTATGTAGCGGATGTGGTTATGAATCAACAAAATGGTTGGGAAAATGCCCAAGCTGTAACGAATGGAATACTTTTTATGAAGAAAAAATAGCAAAATCAAATGATAAATTAGGAGCAACCAGTATAGCTAAAAAAAGTAGCAGACCTTTACAACTAAACGAAGTAATTGGCAAAGAAGACACAAGAGTTTCATCAGGATTTAATGAACTAGACAGAGTACTAGGGGGCGGTTTAGTAAATGGTTCTTTAGTTCTATTAGGTGGTGAGCCAGGTATAGGAAAATCTACACTAATTCTACAAATATGCGACAAAGTAAAAGGAGAAGGCAAAGTATTATATGTATCTGGGGAAGAGTCAGCAGAACAAATAAAACTAAGAGCAGATAGACTAGGTATTAAAAATCCAAACTTAATGTTTCTAGGCGAAACAGATATGGACATAATTCAAACAGCAATTTTAGAAATGAATCCAAAACTTGTTATTATAGATTCAATTCAAACAATGTACTCAGATGAAATAACATCAGCTCCTGGAACTGTTAGTCAAGTAAGAGAAATTACAGCAAGGATTATGAAATTATGTAAAACAAATGGTATAACAACTATAATCATAGGACATGTTACAAAAGAAGGTAATATAGCAGGACCAAGAGTACTTGAACATATGGTGGATACTGTTTTATATTTAGAAGGTGAAAGATATTTTTCATATAGAATTTTAAGAGGTGTAAAAAATAGATTTGGCTCAACAAATGAAGTTGGAATGTTTGAAATGCAAAATGAGGGAATGGTTGAAATATCTAATCCTTCAGCAATATTAATTTCAGAAAGAGAAGATAATCCAGCAGGTTCTGTAATAGTGGCAAGTATGGAGGGAACAAGGCCATTACTTATTGAAATACAGGCACTAACAACACCAAGTATATTTGGAATGCCAAGAAGAAATGCAAATGGAATAGATTATAATAGGTTAACTTTATTAATGGCTGTTTTGGAAAAAAAGGCAGGGTTCAACTTAGGAAACCAAGATGCATATGTTAATGTGGTTAGTGGTATGAAAATAACAGAACCAGCAATTGATTTAGGAATGATAGTGGCAGTTGCATCTAGCTTTAAAAATCTTAGTATACCAAAAGATACAGTGTTTATTGGAGAAGTTGGACTTACAGGAGAGGTCAGAACTGTCAATTTAATGGATAAAAGGTTGAAAGAAGCAGAAAAATTGGGATTTAAGACATGCATTATTCCTGAAAGTAATAAAAAACTATTGAAAGAAAAATATAAATTAGATATAATAGGCGTTAAGAATATTAATGAGGCTATGAAGGCTATTGGATTACGATAAATTCTAATTACTAATGGCTTTAATGTATAGGAGGTATTAAATTTGGCTCTAGTTAAAGATGAAGATGTTATGATTGATATTTTAAAATTAATTGCTCCAGGTACTCCAATTCGTGAAGGATTAGAGAATATTTTGAAAGCAAAAACTGGTGCTTTAATAGTTATAGGAGATTCAAAGCAAATTATGGATATTGTAGATGGAGGGTTTAGCATAGATGTAGATTATACTTCATCTAAATTGTATGAGTTAGCGAAAATGGATGGAGCTATTGTTTTAAGTGGAGATTTAAAAAAGATTTTGCTGGCTAATACACAGTTAATACCGTCTTCTGAGATTCTTACTAGTGAAACAGGTACTCGCCATAGAACAGCTGAAAGAACAGCAAAACAAACAGGTGAGTTGGTTATAAGTGTTTCTCAAAGAAGAAATATTATAACTCTTTTTAAGGGTAATTCAAGATATGTATTAGAGGATACATCAAAGGTTATAACAAAGGCTAATCAAGCATTACAGACTGTTGAAAAATATAAAAAGGTTTTTGATAGTAAGTTGAATTTATTAAATGAATATGAGTTTAATGATATTGTTACTTTAGAGAATGTTATAATTGCAATTCAAAGGGCAGAAATGGTAATGAAAGTTGCAGATGAGGTTAGAAAGGCAATATATGAATTAGGTGAAGAGGGAAGGTTGCTTCAATTACAATTAGATGAATTGATTGGAGATTTGGAGTTAGAGGAATTATTGATTATTAAAGATTATATGGTTCCAAACAAAAATAAAAAACCAGAACATATATTAGAGGAAATAAAAAGTACAACTCATGATGAGTTAACTAAAACTCAATTGATTGCTAAATTGTTAGGATATGAAGCTTTTGATAATTATGATGAAGTTGGGGTGTTTACAAGGGGGTATAGGGTTTTGAATAAAATACCTAGAGTGCCTAGTAATATTGTGGAAAATTTAGTAAAATCTTTTAAATCATTTCAACATATATTGGATGCGGATATTCCGGCTTTGGATGATGTTGATGGAATTGGGGAGATTAGGGCTCGTACTATAAAACAGTCTTTGAAGAGAATGCAGGAGCAGTTTATTTTTGATAATTTGATGTTGTAGGTGGTTTTAAATTTATTGAGAAAATTTTGGAAAAAGACTTGTATTTTTTGGGGTAATGAGTTTATAATAGGCGTATGGTAAATTTTAAAAAATGGAGGAATTCGAATGAAGAAAATTTTTTTGAGAATAGGCGTTATTTTAGTGGCAATAGCAATAGTAGTAGTAAGTGTATTTTTTATAAAGGGAAAAACATATAAGGTTCAAAATCCTATTGCGACAATACAGATTGAAGGTTATGATAAACCAATAAAATTAGAATTAGATCCACAGGCAGCTCCAAATGCTGTAGCTAATTTTATTAGATTAGTTAATAAAGGATATTACACAAATTTTAAAATGTCTATAGAAAGTGATAGAATTTTAGGTGATGAATCAATGCAAATGGCTAAATTATCAAATATTATAGATAATCCAGCAGAAGATTATGTGTATGGAATAAAAGGTGATTTTATAGCAAATGATCATGAAAATCTTATTAAACATCAAAAAGGTGTAATTACAATGGAAAGAGATGATTATAGTTATTTTGGATATACGGAAGAAGGATATAATTCAGCAAATTGCAATTTTTGTATATTAACAGAAGATATAGAGAGTTATAATGGATATTATGCTGCTTTTGGTAGAGTTATTGAGGGTATGGATGTATTAGAGGCAATTGCATCTACAAGAGTGGAAGAAACTGAAGATAACGAAAATAGTGAAACTACTGACGGTACAACAGATGAGACAGCTGAAAATTCTGATACAGATACTACAACAGATGAAACAACTGATGAAACAACAGATGAACAAACAACAGGAGAAACTGAAGGTGAATCAACTGAGGATTCAACAGAAGAAGATATGACAAATAAAATTAAAATTCTATCTATAACAGTAGATACTTTCGGTGTGGATTATGGAATACCTGAAACAGTAAATTATGAGAAAAATATGGAAAAAGTAAATCAAATATATAATCAATACACATCAGATGACTCATCAACAGTTGTTGCAGAATAAAATTTGATGATAAATTTTAAGAAAATTTACAAAAAAATACTTGAAAAATATGGTAAAAGAGTATATAATAATAATGCAAAATATTTAAGACGCAGGAGAGTGGGAACAAATCCCACTCTTTAGTTGTAATAAGGAGGAGGAAGAAAAATTTGGCGAGTATTGAAGATAGAGTAGAATCTCTAATACAAACATCAATTGAAGCCTTGGAATATCAGCTGTATGATGTTCAATATGTGAAAGAGGGAAAAGATTATTTCCTACGAATTTATATTGAGAGTCCTGAGAAAGCCATAACTTTAGAAGACTGTGAAAAAGTTAATAATGAAATAGAAGAAATGTTGGATGTAGCAGATTATATAAAAGAGCAATACTTTTTAGAAGTTTCTTCAACAGGTGTTGAGAAAATTATAAGAAAGGAAAAACACTTGCGCGAAAATTTAAATCAAATTATAGATGTTAAATTATTTAAACCAGTTAATAACAGTAAAGAGTTTATAGGAATATTAAAGAAGTTTGATGATGAAACTATTTATTTAAGCGTAAATGGAGAAACGATTGAATTAGAAAGAAAAAATATTTCATTAATAAAAAAATATTATGATTGGAATAATGAATTTTAAATAAAAGGAGGAATTAAAAAAATGAAAAAAACAGCAAAAGCAAAAGTTAGTAAAGCAATAGATAGTAAAGAAATGTTATTAGCTATGGAAGAATTAGAAAAAGAAAATGGTATGGAACCAGGAAGCTTGTTAGAATCCATTGAAACAGCTCTAGTTACAGCATACAAGAGAGATTGTGATTCAAATGCTGACAATGTAAAAATAGTTGTAGATAAAGATACTGGTGATTATCATGTATATGCAGAAAAAGAAGTAGTAGAAGAAGTTGAGGACGGAAATGTGCAAATATCTTTGGCTGAAGCTAAAAAAATTAGTAAATCATTAGAAATAGGTGATATAGCACAAATTGAAATTATGCCTAAAAATTTTGGTAGAATTGCTGCTGGAACTGCTAAACAAGTAATTATACAAAAAATAAGAGAAGCTTCAAGAGAATATTTATTTAATGAATTTAGTGACAGAAAAGGTGAAATAGTTTCAGGACTAATTCAAAAGGCTGATGGAGGAATTGTTGTTGTTGATTTAGGAAGACTTGAAGGTGTAATGCCATTAAAAGAACAAGTCCCAACAGAAAAATATCATGTTAATGATAAGATAAGAGCATATGTTCTAGATGTAGAAAAAGGTGCAAAAGGTTCTCCACAAGTTATAATATCAAGAGCTCATGCAGATTTTGTAAGAAAATTATTTGAACTTGAAATTCCAGAAATATATGAAGGTGTTATTGAAATAAAAAGTGTATCAAGAGATGCTGGAAGCAGAAGCAAAGTTGCAGTATATTCACCAAATGAGAACATAGATCCTGTTGGTTCATGTGTTGGACAGAAAGGTATTCGTATTCAAAATATTATAAATGAATTAGGTGGAGAAAAGATTGATGTTATAGAATGGAGTGAAGACCCATCAATATTTATTTCAGCTGCGTTATTACCAGCACAAGTTTTAGCAGTAGATGTAAAAGAAGAAGAAAAATTTGCACAAGTAATAGTTCCAGATGATCAATTATCATTAGCTATTGGTAAATCTGGACAAAACGCAAGATTAGCTGCAAAATTAACAAATTGGAAAATAGATATAAAAAGTGAATCTCAATTCAGAAAAATACTTCAAGAGGAACAAGAAAAAGAAAACAATATTGAATATGATGAAAATGTTGATACAGCAACAGAGAAAAGTGTAGAAGAATAATATAGTTATAATATATAGATTGTTAAAGGAGTGAATATTTTGAAAAGTATACCACAAAGAACTTGCATAGGTTGTAATATAAAAAAAGATAAAAAGGATTTAATTCGCATTGTAAAAGACAATCAAAATAATATAAGTATTGATAGAACAGGTAAAGCTAATGGTAGAGGGGCATATATTTGTGATAGTATCGAATGCTTAGAAAAAGCTGTAAAAAACAATAAAATAGAAAAAAGTTTTAAAATGAAAATAGATGAAAGTATATATGATAAATTACGAATTGAAATTAGTGGTAAATAAGGCATATGAAAGATTTCATTTCAAAACTCCATAATAATCATTATGATATATATTATGTTTTTAAATGAGATTATAAAAATATAAATGGGGGTGAAATTATTGGGTAAGATAAAAATACATGAAATTGCAAAAGAAGTAGGCTTAACCAGTAAGGAAATAATTGAAAAGGCAAACAGTTTGGGGATAGATGTTACTAGTCATTTAAGTTCAGTAGATGAACAACAAGCAAAAAAAATAAAAAATAGTTTGAAGAAAGATGGTAGTAAAAATACTGAAAATGTAAAAGACAATAAAACAGAAAAAACAAAAAAAGTAAAAGATGAAAAGAAAAACACAACTCCTGTTATAATAAGAAGAGAAGTTATTATTGCTGATGATAATAAAAAAGTTGAAGAAAAACCAAAAAATAATAGAAGTGATGTAGGGTTTGTAGAAAGAAATCAAAATAAAGATTACAATATAGTATATAGAAATAAAACTACTAAACCAATGACTTTTAGCGAACTTTTTGGTATCAAGGATAATAAGAAGGAAAAAACAGTCAGTGAAAAAGATAAGCCAATTGGGGAGAATAATCAACAAGTGCAACAAGTAAAATCTACAGGGGATAATAAGGTTAAAGAAAATGAACAAATAAGCAATAGTAAATCAGTTCAAAATACGGAAAGCAAATTAAATGATAGTGTTGAAAAAGTTGATAAATCAAACAGTAATTTAACTGAAAAAAATATTGAGAAAAAGGAGAATACAGAATTAACTGAAAATAAAAATATGGAGCAGGCAGTAAAAAAAGAATATATAAATTATAATAATGGATACAAAAGAAGTGATAATTATTCACAAAATAGAAATAGATTTAATCAAGATAATAGAAATGTAAAAGATAATAATAAATTTAATAACAACAAATATCAAAACAATAGAAATAATTATAATAATAATGGTTATAATAATCAAGGAAAAAATAATACTGAAAATGGATATAATAGAAATTCTAATAATAGATATCAAAAAGGTGGATACAACAATAGAAATGATTTCAACAGGGGAGAATTTAACAGAAATGGAAGACCTCTTGATGAAAAAGGTATTGATAAAAATATTAAGGATATTATGGCCACAGATATTGTAGAAAAAGAATCTCAAAGAGATTATAATAGTAGGTCAATTGATAAAGAAAAACAAATCAAATTCGAAGAAAATAAAGGTAATAAGAAAAACAATAAATCTAAAAAAGGTAGTAAATTTGAAGACTTTGATGGTGGAAAATTAAAAGGTCTAAAAAGAGTTAATCAATTATCAAATATGTTTGATGATCAAGATGGCGGTATGTTGGATTATTATGATTTATCAAGTGGAAGAGTTAAAAAGAATAAGAAGAAGTTAAATAAAAATGATGATAGTGGATCAAAACAAAAGATATTCGAATTAAAAGAAATTACAATTCCAGAGAAAATTACAGTAAAGGATTTAGCTATGGAATTGAAGAAAACAAGTAGCGAAGTTATAAAGAAATTATTTGGATTAGGAATAATGGCTACAATAAATAATGAGGTCGATTTTGATACTGCATTTTTAATTGCATCTGAATTTGGTGTAACTGCTAATAAAAAAGAAATTGTTAATGAAGAAGATATTTTGTTTGATGAATCTGAAGATAGAGAAGAAGACTTAAAACCAAGACCACCAGTTGTTGTTGTTATGGGACACGTAGATCATGGTAAAACTTCATTGCTAGATGCTGTAAGAAGTACAAATGTAATTGAAGGTGAAGCAGGTGGAATCACTCAACATATAGGTGCATATAAAGTTAATGTAAATGGTAGAGAGATTACATTCTTAGATACTCCAGGACATGAAGCATTTACAAGCATGAGAGCAAGGGGAGCACAAATAACAGATATTGCAATACTTGTAGTTGCAGCAAATGATGGTGTTATGCCTCAAACAATTGAAGCAATTAATCATGCTAAAGCTGCTAATATTCCGATTATAGTTGCTGTAAATAAAATCGATTTGCCTGATGCTGATGTTGAAAAAGTTAAACAGGAATTGATGCAATATGAATTAGTTTCAGAAGAATGGGGAGGAGACACAATATTTGTTCCGATTTCTGCTAGAAATAAAATCAATATTGAGAATCTATTAGAAATGGTATTATTAGTTGCTGATATGCAAGAACTAAAAGCAAATCCAAATAAACAATCTAAAGGTGTTGTAATTGAAGCAAGGTTAGATAAAGCAAAAGGACCTATAGCATCAGTTTTAGTTCAAAGAGGTACTTTAGATGTTGGTGATACTGTTGTTGTTGGAACATCAATTGGTAGAATCAGAGCAATGAAAAATGATAAAGGTCAAAATGTAAAAGAAGCAGGACCTTCAACACCAGTGGAAATTATGGGACTTACAGAAGTTCCAGAGGCTGGAGATACATTCTATGAAGTAAAAAATGAAAAAATGGCTAAACATTTGATTGAAAAAAGACGTGCTCAAGAAAGAGAAAAAATGCTTACTTCAAATACAGTAACTCTAAGCAATTTATTCGAAAAAATGGCTAATGAAAACTTAAAACAATTAAACTTGATAGTAAAGGCAGATGTTCAAGGTTCAGCAGAAGCTGTAAAACAATCTTTAGAAAAACTTTCAAATGATGAAGTTAAAGTTAAAGTTATTCATTCAGTTGCAGGAGGAATCAATGAATCTGATGTTCAACTTGCTAAAGCAGCAGGTGCTATTATAATTGGATTTAATGTAAGACCAGTAGGAGCTGCCAAAGAATTGGCTGATAGAGAAGGTGTAGAAATGAAGATGTATTCTATCATTTATCAAGCCATTGAAGATGTGGAAGCTGCTATGAAGGGAATGCTAGATCCAATATTTGAGGAAAAAATTATTGGTAATGCACAAGTTAGACAAACTTTCAAAGTATCAAGTGTAGGTACTATTGCTGGATGTTATGTACTTGATGGTAGAATAGAAAGAAATGCAGGAGTTAGAGTTATTCGTGATAGTGTTGTAATTCATGAAGGTAAATTGGCATCATTAAAACGTTTTAAAGATGATGTAAAAGAAGTTACAAAGGGATATGAATGTGGTGTTCAAATTGAAAATTATAACGATATCAAGGAAGAAGATATTATTGAAGCATTTATAATGGAAGAAGTTAAAAGATAAGCACTGAAAATTAGTAAAGAGGAGATGAAGAAAAGAAAATGGCTAAAAATGAAGCTCGTTTGAATAGAATTAATGAGGAGTTAAGAAAAGAACTTAGTAGTATTTTAGCATATGATTTAAAAAATCCTAATATTACAGGAATGTTAAGTGTTACTAAAGTGAAAATTACTCCAGATTTCAAATATGCTAAAGTATATGTTAGTATCTTAAATTCAAAAAATATAGATAAAACTATGAATGGATTAAAGGAATCTTCAGGTTTTATTAGAAGTAAAATTGCAAAAGATATTAATTTAAGAATTACACCTGAGCTTGTTTTTGAGATAGATGATTCTTTAGAATATGGGGCTAGAATAGATAGTATTTTAAATGATTTAAAAAATAAATAAATTTAACGGGTTTATAGGTATATCCATTAAAAACCTAAATTTCAATATAAGGAATGTTATAAATAATGACTTTAGATAATATTTTAGAGGAAATAGATAATGCTGAATCAATTGTAATATTAACACATGAAAATCCAGATGGTGATGCTGTAGGAAGTAGTTTGGCATTATATAATGCATTAAAAAATTATGGTAAAGAGAAAGTTGATGTTGTTATACCTGAATATTCAAGATGTTTTAACTTTTTACCAGGAACTGAGAATATAAAAAAAGAAAGTGATATAGAATGTTATGATTTAGCGATTTCTCTAGATGCTGCTACTATAAAAATGCTTAATGGATGGGCAAAATATTTTGAGAATGCTAAGAAAAGTATTGTAATTGACCATCATGGTACTAATACTATGTATGGGGACATAAATTTTGTTAATCCAGATTCGCCTGCATGTAGCCAGATATTGATAGTTGTTTTACAATATTTTAATATGGAAATTACAAAGGATATTGGAACTTGTATTTTAACAGGTATTATAACAGATACTGGAGGATTTAAATATCAAGGAACTAATGTTGAAACCTTTGAGTTCGTGGCTGAGTTGTTAAATAAAGGTGTAAATGTGTCTAAAATTTATAGAAGAGTTTTGGATATTACTACTAGAACAAGTTTTGAATTAAGAAGAATTGCAGAGTCTAGATTGGAATTTTTCTTTGATGATAAGGCTGTTTTTACATATATTACTTTAGAGGATGAAGAGAGAGTACATAGTGAGACAGGTGATCATGAGGGAATTGTTAATATTGGTAAATGTATTGAAGGCGTTGAGGTTTCAGCTTTTGTTAGGGAGTTGAAAGATGGTAAGGGCTGGAGAGTTTCTTTGAGGTCTAATGAGTATGTTAATGTGTCTGATGTTGCTTTGTTGTTTGGGGGTGGAGGACATCCTCGTGCGGCTGGGTGTACTATTCAGGGAGATCTGCAGCATGTGAAGGATAAGATTATGAATGAGGTTAAGGCTTACCTAAAATAGTTTTTTAGGTTTAAGGAGAAAATAATGGATGGAATAATTGTTATAAACAAGGGGAAAAATTGTACGTCTCATGATGTTGTTTATGAGGTTAGGAAATTGTTTGGGAAAAAGGTTGGACATACTGGAACTTTGGATCCAAATGCTACGGGTGTGTTGCCTATTCTAATTGGGAAAGGAACAGAGCTTTCCCAGTTTTTGATTAATCATGATAAAAAGTATATTGCTGTTGTTAAATTAGGTGTAAAGACTGATACTGCTGATGTTGAGGGAAAGGTTGTTGAAGAGAAAGAGGTTAATTTAAGCTATTTAACTGAAGAAAATATAAATAGAATTTTTAGCAATATGACTGGTAAACAAATGCAAACTCCTCCTATGTATTCTGCTATAAAGGTTCATGGAAAAAAATTGTATGAGTATGCTAGAAGTGGAAAAACTGTGGATGTTCCAGAGCGTGAAATTGAAATTTATGATTTGAAATTATTGGATTTTGATGTGAAAGAGAAGACAAT
>CANRGM010000005.1 GCA_947630155.1 uncultured Clostridia bacterium | reverse complement strand
CTAAAAACTACCGCTTTTGGTTTATTTCTCTAAAGGTTTATTGTTTATTTTTCAATGTACTTTATGTCTTCTTTTTTGTTCAAAGACAATTTTGATTTTAACATCTTTTTAATATGATGTCAACACTTTTTTATAACTTTTTTCAAATTATTTTTTTGTCAAACTACATATCAAAAATATTATGTTATTTTGTTGCTCAGCAACGATATTAATCTTAACACGCTACAGATAAAAAGTCAACACTTTTTTCGAATTTTTTTTATTTTTTTCGTTAGTATTTTTTTCCAACTTCTAACCCTACTATTTTCAACATTTTTTTCTTGAATATTTTTATAAAATTCTTTATTTGAATTTTATATGTCAATGTATTTTATATTATTATATGTATTATGTTATAAAATACAATTCTTATAAACCATCTCGTTGTCTAAGTGCCTCATATATAACTATTCCTGCTGATACTGATGCATTTAATGATGTAATTTTACCTTTCATTGGAATCTTAACAATGAAATCACAATTATCTTTTACTAATTTTCCCATTCCAAAGCCTTCACTTCCTATAACAATAGCAAGTGGACCTGTTAAATCCTGGTTATAGTGATATTTTTTTGTATCCATATCAGTTCCACAAATCCATACACCTTTTTCTTTTAAATATCTTATTGTTTCATTTATGTTGTTAACTCTTGCTATGTTCACATGTTCAACCGCACCTGCTGCAACTTTTGCAACTGTACTATTGACACACGCTGCTCTTCTTTTTGGAATTATTACTCCATGTATACCTGCAGTTTCTGCCGTTCTGATAATTGCACCTAAATTATGTGGGTCTTCTATACCATCTAATATTAATATGAAAGGTTCTTCCTTTTTGTTTTTAGCACATTCTAAAATATCATCAATATCACAATATTCATAAGGTGGTACAATTGCTATTACCCCTTGATGGTTATCTGATGTAGCCATTTCTTCCAGTTTTTTTCTATTTACTTCTGTTACAATAATTCTTTTTTCTTTTGCAATCGCCAAAATTTTATTAATAGAACCATTTTTTTCTCCATTACTAATAAATATTTTGTTGATATCTCGTCCAGATTCCAATAATTCTAGAACTGCATTTCTGCCTTCTACTTGGTCTTGATATTGTTTTTGTTGTTCTTTTTTGTTTTCTTTACTCATATTTTTGCTTCACATAATTTAAACATCTATTATGCGAATTTCTCCTTTCTATTATTTTTTATATACCTATATTAAAAATATCTACTATTTTACTATAGAGTTTATTGGCTAATATTTCATGACTATCTTTTGTTAGATGAATTTTATCAGATCCTGTATTTAATTGTTCATTGTCTATAAAATAGCATCCATTACTTCTAGCAATTTTACTATATATTTCATTAAACCTTAAAGACTTTTCTAATGCTCCTTCATATTTTCCATTGCCATCATCATCTGCTAAAGGTGGAGCAATTATCAATAGTTTAGGATATTTATCTTCTATTTGAGACTTTTTATTCAAAATAGTTTTTACAAAATATTTTTCGAAAATCTCTCCTATTTCTTCAATAGATCGGTTATATGATTTCTTTAATTCATTTGTTCCTAACATTATAATAACTAGATCTATTGGATCATGTGTATCTAGGCATGGTATTAAATACTGATATCCGTTTTTTCCTTCCTTTCCGGGTCTAGGATCATTTGATATTAAAGTTCTACTATTTAATCCTTCTTCTATTATTTCAAAATTATCTCCGAGTTTCCTTGATAATATTTTAGTCCATCTTTCATTTTCACCATATCTAAGATGATCAGTTCCAGAAATATATCCCCATGTGTTAGAATCCCCATAACATAGAATTCTATATTTCATAGTTTCAAGCCTCCTATTAATATATTTTTTACATCATTATACCTTTTCAAAATCAATCTAAAATTTATTCCTTTTATATTATACCTGTTATGAATTATTCAAGTAAATTTTTTTCCATATTTTCTTCAATAATTCTAAAAATTAAATCTTTAAGACTTTCTTCCAATGGAATGAATTGATCCGAGTTCACTAAATTCTTGAATTCTTCAAACAATACCCATTTAGTTTCAGATACTTCCTTTTCTTGCAATTTCAAATCTTTTATATTAAAGTTCAATTTTGCAACAAATATTTGAACTATTTCCCATGAGTCGTCCAAAATATATTCTCCACAAAATTTGTAGTCACCTTTTTTAGTTTTAATACCCAATTCTTCTTCTGTTTCTCTAATTGCACCATCAATCATCATTTCTCCGGCTTCAACATGTCCTGCGCTGGATGGTGACCATAAGTCAGGTAGTATGCTCTTAATCTTTGACCTTTTTTGTACCAATATTTCATTGTTAGTATTTATTATAAATACCCAAACAGGTTTATGATAGCCACCTGGTTTCTTACTATGACATTGTGCTCTTGTTTTTGTTCCAATATATATTCCTTCTCTCGTAAATACATCTAGAATTTCGTCCATAAATTTCTCCTTTTTTACTTTCAGACACTTTATACGCGTTAATTTATAGCATCTGTTATTTATATCAACTTTTTATGCTTCTATTTTACATAACTAATGAATTGTTTACAGAAATATATTTTTTTGAGCCATTATATCATCTCTATATTTCTTTCGCAAGCTCTTATACATGTTTTTATTACTCTAAATCATTAATTTTAAAGATATCTCCTTTAATGTCACTAATATCTATAATTGGTATCTCCTTTCCATTCTCTAATATTATTAAATCTTTATATTCGTCTAATTTTCTCACTTTCCCCACAACTGTTATATATTTACCTCCACTCTTTTTTTCATCTTTTATAAAATATGTAACACTTATTTTAGGTTTTAATGATATTTTATGTTTTATCAAGTTAATTTTCTCATCTAATAACATTTTTAATCCTTCTGTAATTTCTATTTTTTCGCTGGTTAACCTCGAAGTTTCTTCTACTTCATCATCATATCCTTTTAACGCTGCAAATGATGCAAATTGTGCTGATCTTGCATCTATTGACATTTGAGGATGTTTTTTTGATATGTGATGCGGTAAATTTATAATATCATTATATTTTTCAACATTATCATTCATATACTATCGCTTTTTTCCTTTCTTGCCTTTGCTCAGCCTATAAAAGGCACAAATATTTATCATAAATTTTTTCCTGGATTATTTTTCAACATTATCTTCCTAATTTTCTTTTTCGTTAATCTATTCTTTATGTCCTCCTATTTGACCATTTCTTTCAATAGTAGTACCGCCTTTCTCAAAATTCATTCCTTTTAGTATTGCATTCTTTCCATATTTCTTTTTTATACTAATCATTACATTTTGTATCTGCTTTTCTTGTTTCTCTTTTTCTCTATTTCTGTTTAATTCTTCATAATTTGTAAATAAATCGACTTGCTCATATGTTTTTTCTTCATTTAAACAATCTTCACTAATTACATTATTTGCTGTAATATTAATTCTTCTTATTAGAAGTTTATTGTTTATAATCCTTTCGTACAATTCCATTACAGCATCCATAATAACTCTCGTAGATGATGTTTTATGATCTAAATTTATCGTTCCATGAGCATGTTTAGGAACATTTCTTCCATATCTGTCAGTAGTAATTTCTCCATTATATATTTTACTTATCTCTTTATTTTTCAAATTATCAATATCATACCCAATTGTTAACACTATTTGATTTGTAATTAGCTTTTTTTCAACTAATTCTAATGTGAGCAATTCTGTCATTTCTTTTACTATTAATCTGGCTTTTTCGTAATCGTAAGGACAATGCAGTACCTGCCCTGAACTAATGCTATTTGAAATCGGTTTATATGATTTTATGCTTTCAATTGTGCAAGGTTCCCAACCCCAAGCATGATCTATTAGTAGCTCCGCATTTATTCCAAATAATCTATATAGCAATTCTTCATTTTCTATGGATGTTCTGGCTATATCTCCCATTGTATAAATTCTATGTGCTTCTAGCTTTTTTGCATAACCTTTCCCAACTCTCCAAAAGTCTGTTAAGGGTCTATGTGCCCATAAATATTTTCTATAAGTTATTTCATCAAGTCCTGCTATTCTAACCCCATTTTTATCTGGATTAACATGTTTTGCAACAATGTCCATTGCTACTTTGCATAAATATAAGTTGGTTCCAATTCCTGCTGTTGCTGTTATTCCTGTTGTTTCATATACGTCTTTTATGACCATTGTTACTAATTCTCTTGGAGTCACTTTATAATATTTTAAGTACTTAGTAATGTCGCAAAAAATTTCATCAATTGAATATACATATATATCTTCAGATGAAAAATATTTTAAATAAACATTATAAATGTTTGTACTATATTTCATATAATAGGACATTCGTGGTGGTGCTATAATATAATCAAGCTCCAATTGTGGATTATTTTTTAATTCTATATCATTATAAGATGAGCCTGAAAATGTGTTTTGAGGTGCTCTTCTTTTTCTTTCTATATTAATTTCTTTTACTTTTTGTATTACTTCAAATAATCGTGCTCTACCTGGTATTCCATAGGATTTTAAAGCTGGACTTACAGCAAGACAAATTGTTTTTTCTGTTCTACTACTGTCTGCAACTACTAGATTTGTTGTAATTGGATCAAGACCACGCTCTTTGCATTCAACAGAAGCATAGAAACTTTTTAAATCTATTGATATGTACACGTTTTGTTCTTTTGCTTGCATAGTTCACCTCCAAAATTAATTTATTTAATTATAACACTATTTTTTATATTTGTAAACATCTGTTTGCTAATTTGTAAAAAAATTTTTTTCGTTACTTGTTACTATTTAACACTTTTCTAATAACTAAACATTTCAGAGTAGCTAGAAAAACATAGAAATAGTAGGGATGGTGGAATATATATTACTTTAAAAATGTGGCTTAAGTGGGGACCGGCTAGCTACAAAGAGTTATAATTCCCCAGACAGCCACTACAACACCTAATATGCACACACTCTCTCACACTAATACACTAAAATAATCCTCACACTCAGGAATTATTACTCTTTGTGCGCTGTTGGGAAACATTTTTAAAGTAATATATATTCCACCATCCCTACTATTTCTATGTTTTTCTAGCGGCTTATTGCAAAACTATTAAACAAGTTAAATAAAATGTTAATACTCAAACTGACTTTTAATGTGAACTAATAAAAAATGTACCATCTTTTAAGGTGGTACATTTTTTATTTATACTGCTTCACTCTTTAATCTCTTTATCTTTTCTGCTTTTTCATTTGTCATCTTTTCATAAAAAGCTATTAATTTATCCAATCTATCATCTGATAAATTTTCAACTAAATCCGGATTTCCTTCAAGCTCTTTAATAAACGCTTTTAATTTAAATTCTTTATTATATTCATCACTGACATTAGTTTTAATATTTTCTAAAAAGTCTGTTTTAAAATTTGTGTTAGATGTTTGATTATCATTTTGAATTTCTGTATTATCTGTTGGTAAAAGCTTTTGATTAAAATTTAAGTTAAAAATTCTTTTAAAAAACAATTTTATTTTATTAAATATTGATGCTTTTTCTCCTTTATTGTTAGTCATCGATATCAATTCCTTTCATTTGAGATTCCAATTCCGCTATTTCATTATCTTGTTCCTTATTTAAATTTACTAAATCCTTTGCTCTTCTTATCTTCCTTAATCTTTCTATACCGGGAATAATTGCATCTGGATTAAATATATCTTCTTCATTTAAATAAAAGTCCATTGCGCTATTATATATTTCCATTTTTTCTTCTACTACTTTCATTTTTTCCTCTAACTCATGTTGCATTTCATTTTTTGCTTTTTTACAAAATTCTATTCGTTCATCCAAAAATTCAACATTAAATCTTTTTGATTTTTTAGATTGTTTATCATCACCTAATCCGATTCCATGCATTTTTAATTTTTCTAATACCTCATCATGGCTTTTTTGGCCTAAATTTCTTATTTCTTTAAATTCTTCTTTACTTATAGACATTAAATCTCCTAAAGTTTTTATTCCCGCTCTATATAAACAATTATATGCTCTAACACTTAGATCAAGTTCTTCTATTCCTACATTTTTTTGTTTTTCAACTTCATCATCTTTTTTATAATCATTTAATTCATTTTTTTCTTGCTCATTATTATCAGACATTAACAGTATATTTATTATTGGATTTTTATATTTCTTTATTTTTTCTAATATTTCTTCATAGCTTTTTTTACCTAAATTTCTCATCACTCTAATTTCAGTTTCACTTTTAGACATTAAATCCCCTAAAGTTCTTATCCCCGCTTTATATAAGCAATTATATGATCTAACACTTAAATCAAGCTCTTCTATAGTTAAATTTGAATCAGTATTATTTTCTAGACTTTTTGGCAAATCTATATCATTATCAGAAATTTCACGTATTTTACTTTCAATTTCATCTATACTATCTGTTTCTCCATTTTCAATTATATATTTTTTTAATTTACCCAAAATTTCTATTATTTTTGAAATATCATCTCTATTTTGTTTTATTCCTTCATATCCTTCTTTTAATTTACGAATATCACTTACATCTTTTATTATTTTAGATGCTCTACTACAATGCTGTAATCGTCTCATTGCTTTTGCATAAATTTGTGCGCAACGAGTTTTACTCATATTTAGCTCTTTACCGGTTTCTTCAAATGTATATATTTTACCTCCATCAAGTCCATTTCTCATTTTTACTGTTTTTTGTTCTTGTTCATTTAATGTGGATATAGCTTCATCTACTCCATCAATATCAAAGTAATAAGAATTATCAAATTTATTTATGTCTATTTTAAAAACATCACTTAGTAGTTTTGCATACATTAATTTTTGCATTTCAGTCATATCTTTAGAAGATATAGTGAGTATTCTAGGTCCATGGAAAAATTTGGATTGTTTTATTTCAGAAATTTCTTTTAATATTTGAAAATTTTGACTATTTTCTGAAATATCTCCAGCAGTTTTAAAGGCTTTTATAAACTTCTCTCTTGAATTCCATATTTCATCTGCTATTACTGCATATTTTTCAGGTAATCCATACTTTTTGGCTAATTCACTTTTTTCTTCTGAAGATAATTCTATAAATTTCTCTGTTTTTAGTTCTTTTATTTGCTCTTGAGTTAAACTGGATTTTCCTCTATTAATCTCAATTCTAAGGGCTTTTAGTGCTTCCTTTACAGACATTCCATTTCTCATTCTAGCACTTGCAATTTCTTCTGGAGTTTTACCCACCATCTGCATAAGAAATTCATATTTTTCTTGTTGAGTAGTTTGATCTCTTCTTTCTTTTCCTTCAATTATAATTCCATTTTCAATAAACTTTTGTAATAATTCTTCACTAATATTTAAAGTTCCGCTTCTATACATTTGTCTTAAATTTGACTTAATATGACCTATGCGATATCCTTCATATTGCGTATCAAACGAAATTTTTTCTCCCGTTTTTTCCATATACTCCAGCATTAATCTTAACTTTTCTTCATTACTTATATCAGTTCTTTCTCTTTTTACAAAGTCTTCTATTTTTCTTACTACTTCTTCTACATTTCTTGTTTCTTTAGAGATTGAAAATCCTATTCTAGACTTACTTTCATTTTTATTTCTTTTTCTTCTTTCTTGCTCTAATGATTTACTAAAATTTTGTATAATTTCAATTGAATCAATATTATTAACTAAATCAATTATTACAGGCTTTTTTCCTTCTCCAACTGTCATTGCTCGTCCCAATTGTTGATAATATAATGTTGGTGAATGTGTTGGTCTCATCATTATAACTCCATCTAATTTTGGTAAATGGTATCCTTCATTTAACATATTTACTGAAAATAGCAATTTTAATTTTCCATCATCACTATCTTTTTCAAATTTTCTAATTGTACTTGCATTTTTTCTAATATCTTCTTCGCTGCTAGATACACTCATTATTTCCATATTTGGATTTACTTTTTCAAACATTTTTTGTGCTTCTGACATTTTCTTTTGCATATCTTCAATATCTTTACAATATACAATATATCTACCTAACTTATTAGTCATACTATTTTCCAGTAATTCTGGCAAACCACTTACACTTGACTCTAACATATTTCTTAATTTTTCAATTTCTTCTTCTGCTAGTCTCTTTTTCTCAGGATCTGTACATTTATTAATCTTTTCTTCTAACTGACTTATTATTTCACCATATTCATAAAATCCTGCAGTATACTCTGGTTCCGGTAGAATTCCTGAAGTAATAGCTTCTTCTAATGACATTTCTGATGCAACACAATCATCGAATAATTCTTCTGCCATATCTCTTATTTGATCATCATAATATCTCATTGGTGTCGCTGAAAGTCCAAGGACCTTTGCATTTGGGTTATTTGATAATAATTCTTCTACTGCCTTCCCCCATTCAGGTGCACCACAATGATGGAATTCATCTAAAACTATAATGTCTGCTTCTAAATCCGTTCTTTCAGCTTCATCCATAAGTGTAAGTTTTTGATATGTCATTCTTTTTAATTTTTCACAATGTACATCAGAAACTATCATGTTCCTTTTTAATTGATTAAGAATAGGCACCCCTGATGATAAATAAACTACTTTTTTATCTTTATTCTCTTCTATTAATTTTAAAGCTATAAAACTTTTTCCTGTTCCTGTTGGATGTATTACTGCAGCTCTGTTTCCTTGTTCGTACAATTTTTTCACTTCATCATAGGCACGTTGATTGTGCTCTAATAATTCTACTCCCATTATTCTTTCACTCTCTCTTTACTTCTTATATATCTGTAAACTTCCCCCCAATTTGTAACCTCTTTTACATTTTCACTTTCTTGAATATGTTCTCTATTCAAAGAATGAAAATAAATTGTTGGAATATCCCCTTTTATTAATGTTTTGCAAATACTATAATTATCATCTATCATAATATCGATTTTTTCTTTTTGACATGTTTCTAATTTGTTCTTTTGCTTCCAATAATATTTATCAAATTTTATACCTTCTCTCTCAAGTCTTTGAAATGCTATATCTTCTCCTTGTTTTTGGTTTTGTACAGTTCCTCTAGCAGTTATGACAACTAATTCATGTCCATCTTTTTTTAGCAAATTAATTACTTCTTTTGCCCCTGGCATAATATCAAAATCCCTTATATCTGCATATCTGTCAAAAAATATATTTGTTTCATCTTCTGTCCAATCATATTTTTCTTGAATTATTGTTGCATTTTTATTTATTATACTATTTTGATTAAGTTCAATACAGTCATACAATTCCGCATAAGCTGACCATAGCATTTCTGTATTAAACACTACTCCATCTAAATCTATCCCTATTTTCATTATCTGTCCCCTTATAAATTTTATTTATTAAATACTTACCAATTTTAATCCTCATCATTTAATTTAAGTACGCTCAAAAATGCTTCCTGTGGAATATCAACATTACCAATCTGTCTCATCTTTTTCTTTCCACGTTTTTGTTTTTCTAATAATTTTTTCTTTCTAGTAATATCTCCACCATAACATTTAGCCAAAACATCTTTTCTCATTGCTGATATAGTTTCTCTGGCAATTATTTTTCCTCCTATGGCTGCTTGTATTGGGATAATAAATAATTGTCTTGGTATTACTGTTTTCAACTTTTCTACCATTTTTTTACCTTTTTCATAACTACTACTTCTATGAACTATAAAAGATAATGCATCAACATTTTCACCATTTACTAAAATATCTAATTTAACCAAATCCGATTTTTTATACTCTTTGAATTCATAATCAAATGAAGCATATCCCTTTGTTTTTGATTTTAAACTATCGAAGAAATCATATATTATTTCATTTAATGGTAGTTCATATACTAATGTTACTCTGTTGGCATCTAAATATTTCATATCTATATAAATTCCACGCCTGTTTTGACATATTTCCATTATACCTCCTACATAATCTTTAGGCGTGATTATTTCTGCTGATACAAAAGGTTCCTCTATATATGAAATTTCATTTGGTGGTGGTAATTCTGATGGATTGTACAATTCAAGTATTTCGCCGTCTGTTTTATGTACTTTATATATAACAGAAGGTGATGTTGTTATAAGTGCTAAATCGAACTCTCTATCTAATCTTTCTTGAATAATCTCTAAATGCAATAATCCTAAAAATCCACATCTAAACCCAAAGCCTAATGCTGCTGATGTTTCTTGTTCATATTCTAATGCTGCATCATTCAATTTCAACTTTTCTAGTGCTATTTTTAAATTTTCGTACTCACTTCCATCCATTGGATATAATCCACAATAAACCATAGGATTTACTTTTTTATATCCTGGTAATGGCTCAGTTGCAGGGTTGTCCTTTAAAGTGATTGTATCACCAACTCTTATATCTGATAAAGTTTTTATACTAGCTGCTATATATCCAACTTCTCCTGCTTCTAACTTCTCAGTTGGAACATAAGAACCTGGCTCAAAATATCCAACTTCTGTTACTGTAAAAACTTTATTTGATGCCATTAATAATATTTCATCTCCGACCTTTACTGTTCCATCTTTAACTCTAACATAAGCTAATGCACCTTTATAATTATCATATAAAGAATCAAAAATTAGGCATTTTAAATTTGCATTTTCATCACCTGTTGGAGCTGGTATATCTGTAACTATTCTCTCCAAAACTTGTTCCACATTTAGCCCTGTCTTTGCTGAAATACATGGTGCATCTTGGGCAGGAATTCCTATTATATCTTCTATTTCATTTTTTACTTCATCAGGTCTACTACTAGGTAAATCTATTTTATTTAAAACAGGCAAAATTTCTAGGTTATTATCTAATGCCAAATACACATTTGCAAGGGTTTGTGCCTCCACACCTTGACTACTATCCACAACTAAAATTGCACCATCACATGCTGCTAAACTTCTTGATACTTCATAATTAAAATCAACATGTCCTGGTGTATCTATTAAATTAAATTCATATTCATTTCCATCTTTAGCCTTATACAACATACGAACTGCTTGAGATTTTATTGTAATACCTCTCTCACGCTCTATATCCATATTATCTAGAACTTGACTTTCCATTTCACGTTTTGAAAGTACACCTGTCATTTCTATTAATCTATCTGCTAAAGTTGATTTCCCATGGTCAATATGTGCTATTATACTAAAATTTCTGATGAATTGTTTTCTATCTTTCATTTATTTCCTCCTTGTTAATATGGATATATTTTAGCACAGGATTTTAATTTTATCAATCTAAAAATAAATATAATAGCGACAAAACAATACAAATTTTACAAATTTCATCTTTACAAACTTCTACATTTAATATAAAATAAAACAAGAAAAAAATAAAAAAAGGTGTAATTATGTATAAATATGTATCAAAAAGTGAAAATGACACTATAAACTTTGCCTACAACTTGGCAAAACTCCTAAAAAAAGGCGACATTCTTGTTCTTACCGGGGATTTAGGCTCTGGGAAAACGAAATTCACACAAGGAATTTTAAAATACTTCGAATTAGAAGATGAAATTTCAAGCCCTACCTTCACAATAGTCAACGAATATCATAAAAATTCCACAAACATCTATCACTTTGATGTTTACAGATTATCAGATAGTGATGAATTTTATGCAATTGGTGGAGATGAATACTTAAATAATGGAATTTGTATTATCGAATGGGGAGAAATTATTGAAGATATTTTACCTAAAGATTACGTAAAAATAAAATTCACAAAAGATTCCCAAAATGAAGATAATAGAATACTTGAATTAACCGCTAATGGTGATAATTCGAATAAAATTATAAATGAAATTAAAAATTCAAAATCATAATTCAAGATAAAAAATCAAATTTCAAAATTTAAAATACAAAATTTGATTTAAA
The DNA here is from genome assembly GCA_947630155.1 of uncultured Clostridia bacterium. GTDB lineage: Bacteria > Bacillota > Clostridia > TANB77 > CAG-508 > CAG-492. The sequence goes on along the minus strand of CANRGM010000005.1, from coordinate 15,576 downwards.
TTTTCAACAAAAAAGGAGGAACATTTTTGAAAATATTAGCAATAGACACATCTTCTAAAATCTGCTCTGTCTCAATTCTAGAAGACAAACAAGTACTAATAGAAAAACACAATGATGACGAAAAAACACACTCACAAAAACTTATGCCCTTAATTGATGAAACTTTTCAAGAATCTAACTTAACCTTGGACAATATTGATCTATTAGCATGTTCACAAGGTCCAGGTTCATTTACTGGAATAAGAATTGGAATTTCAACTGTGAAAGCATTTGCAGATGTTAAACATATTCCAATCATAGGAGTTACATCATTGGAATCACTTAGTTATAATATAAAAACTGAAGGATTAATTGCAAGTATTATTGATGCAAAACATGATAATGTTTATTTTGCACTATTTGAATTAGCTAACAACAAATATAAATTAGTACACTCTCCTATCTCAGATGATATAAACACTATTATCACCCTTTTAAAACAATACTCTAATAAAATAACTTTTGTTGGTGATGGAGCTGTAGTTCATCAAGAACTTTTAAAAAAGGAATTTGAAAATTGTAATTTTGCAAATGATACAGAAAATACACAAACAAGTATAAGCATAGGATTATCAGCTTATGATAAATATAATGAATCAAATTATGAACCAGTTTATACCCTATCACCTATATATTTAAAAAAATCTCAAGCCGAAATTAATTTAGAGAAAAAAAATTCCATTTAGATTAAGGATGATTGAAATGAGTTATAATAATATTAAAATTTTCCAAATGACAATGGAAGATTTTTCTAATATCAAACATATTCTTTTACATGATTTTGATGATTTTTGGAATGTTCAAACTTTTGAAGAAGAATTGAAAAATGAAAATTCATATTATTTAGTAGCTAAAATAGATAACACAATCATAGGTTTTGCAGGTATGAAAATAATTTTAGATGAAGCAGACATTATGAATATTGCTACTCGAAAAGATTCCAGAAATTTAGGTATTGGTTCTATAATGCTTGAAAAACTTATTTCTATTGCAAAAGAACGAGGTATAAAAAAACTAATGCTTGAAGTTAATGAAAAAAATATAAATGCTATACATTTATATAAGAAGTTTAATTTTGAAGAAATTTCAACAAGAAAAAAATATTATGATAATATGTATGATGCAATAATAATGCAAAAATTTCTTTAATTTAACCATTTTTGGTTATAATATAAATTAATATAATTAAGGAAAAATCTATAATGATATCTTTTCCTAATAAGGAGGAACAAATGAAAAAACGTAATGAATTATCATACAAAGAACTAAAAATGATATGTAATCCAGATTTATTTAATTTTGAAACAACAGCTGAATTAGAACCTATTACATCAGGTATTGGACAAGATAGAGGTATCAAGGCTCTAGAATTCGGTATTAATGTTGACATTAAAGGCTATAATTTATACTTGGAAGGTCCAACCGGTGTTGGGAAAACAATGTATACAAAAAATTATTTAGATAAAATATCTAAAAAGAAAAAAATTCCATCTGACTGGTGTTATGTATATAATTTTGATGATCCTAATGAACCTGTTGCAATTTCACTTCCAGCTGGTCAAGGTAAAGAATTTAAAGAAACTATGGATTCTTTTATTAAAGATATTCAAGTTGATATACGAAACACCTTTAACAATGATGATTTTGAGAAAGAAAAGGCTTTAATAAAAGGAGAATATGAAGAAAAAAGAAATGTACTTATGGCGAAGTTAAATAAGGATTCTGAAAAGTATGGTTTTCAAGTAAAATCTGCTCAAAATGGAATTTATATGATGCCTATTTTAAATGGTAAAGCTATTGAACAAGAAGATTTTGAAAAACTTGATGATACAATTAAACAACAATTTGAAGAAAAATCTATCATCGTTCAAGAACAAATTATTCAAGCTATTGGAGAAATTAAAGAAATAGAAAAACAAACTGCTAGAAAATTAGAAGAGTGGCAATCAAATATTGCATTACTTACTGTAAATAATCATATTAATTATATTAAATCAAAGTTCAAAAGAAACAAAAAAATAACAAAGTTCTTAGATAGTGTAAAAAAGGATATTTTAAAAAATATTGATTATTTTTTAGTTGAACCACCTCAAGAACAAGTTATGCCTCAAGCTCCAGGTCCTAGACCTGAGATACCTAAGCCATGGTTGAATTATAGAGTTAATTTATTTGTTGATAATAGTAGACAAGAAGGTGCTCCTGTTGTAATGGATTCTGATTATTCTTATCATAATATTTTTGGAAAATTAGAATATGAAAATTATTATGGATCTTTAAAAACTGATTACACAATGCTAAAGCCAGGACTACTTCATGAAGCAAATGGTGGTTATATTATATTCCAAGCTAAAGATTTAGTTGCAAATGGAATTTGTTATGAAACCTTAAAAAAAGCTTTGCGTACTAAAGAATTATTAATTGAAAATACAGCAGATCAACGTTCAAGTATGGTTATGATTTCTTTAAAACCTGAACCTATTCCACTTGACTTGAAGGTAATTTTGGTTGGTAATGAACAAATTTATCAAACTTTACTTGCTTTAGATGAAGACTTTAGAAAATTATTTAAAATCAAAGTTGAATTTGAGGATTCTTCTGAAAACACATTAGAAAATATGACTAAAATCGCCAGATTTATTCATAGTTTTTGTGAACAAGAAGAATTATTACCACTAGATAGAAGTGCTGTTGCAAAAGTTATGCAATTTTCATCAAGACTTGCAGATGACCAAGAGAAACTTTCAACAAGATTTAATGATTTATCTCAAATAATTGGTGAAGCTGCAACATGGGCAAAAATGGATAAGTGTAAAGTTGTTACAGGAGATTACATTGATAAAGCTTTACAAGAAAGAATCGAAAGAATTAAGAAGTATGATTCTCGTTATTTGGAAATGATTAAAGATAATACACTTTTAATTAGTACATCTGGTTCCAAAGTTGGACAAATTAATGGTTTAACTATAATGAGTATTGGTGATTATAGCTTCGGTAAACCTGCTAAAATTACAGCTAACACTTATACAGGTAAAAGTGGCATAATTAATATTGAAAGAGAAGTTGATCTTTCAGGTTCTACTCACTCTAAAGGTGTATACATTTTAAGTGGATATTTAGGTGAAATGTTTGCACAAGATATTCCTTTATCATTGACTGCTAGTATATGTTTTGAGCAATTATATAATGGTGTTGATGGTGACAGTGCATCAAGTACTGAGTTATATGCTATTTTATCTAGTTTATCTGGAGTTCCAATTAATCAGTCTTTAGCTGTTACTGGATCAGTTAATCAAAAAGGTGAAATTCAACCTATTGGTGGTGTTAATGAGAAAATAGAAGGTTTCTTCCAAATATGTGAAACTCGTGGGTTGGATGGTTCACATGGTGTTATTATACCTATTCAAAATGTTAAGAATTTGAATTTAAATGATAATATTCTAGAAGCTGTTAAGAATAAGAAATTTCATATTTATGCTATTTCTAGTATTGATGAAGGAATTGAACTTTTAACTGGTGTTCCTGCTGGAAAGAAAGATGCTAATGGTAGATTTCCTGCTGGTAGTATTAATTATTTGGCTTATGAGAAATTGAAAAAATATGCAGAAATTAGTAGAAAACATAATTAATTGTTGAATGAGAAATTTAGGGACGTTCCTTAAATTTCTCATACTGTTTTTTGACAAATTTACATAAAAATAGTATAATTAAAGTATAGCTTATGCTATAAATTATATTATTGCCCTAAAAAGGCACAGGAGGAATTATTATGTTAAAGGTTTTTACACGGGACTATGACGAAAATCCATCCAGCACATGCAGTTGTCGTAGCTACGCTACTGCATTAGAAGAAATCACACGCCAAATTAACACATACGAATCATACTCCATTATTAAGGTGGAGCATGAAAAGTCCACTTACTATTCCGTTGATGGATCTAGGTTTTTCTTGGAGTATCCATTCGGAACGGTAACTGTCCTGGCAGATGTTAAAAAAGCTTCCGAATTGAAAGCATGTTTCAAATAATTCCAAAAAGCAGAGGACCTTGTCCTCTGCTTCTTATTTTAATTATTTAATTATTCCTCACTATTTGTTTCTTCTTTAACTTCTTCAGCAGTTGTAGTTTCTTCTGCTACTGGAGCTTCTTCTTCAACTGTTTCAACATCTTTAGCAAGTTCTTCATTTGCTGTTTCAACCATAGCATCTGCAACAGGTGTTTCAACTACTTCTTCAACAGTTTCTTCTACTACTGGAGCTGGAGCTTCTTCTACAGCTACATTTTTCTCTGTTGCAACAACCTCTTCAGCTACTGGTTCTTCTACTAAATCTTCTTTAATAGTAATTTCCTTATTTTCAATTCTTGCACCAATATCTTCCTTTGTCTTAGCTGCTTTACCAACTCTATCTCTTAAATAATAAAGTTTAGCACGTCTAGCCTTACCAACTCTAACTACATCAACTTTTTCTACCATTGGTGAATGTACTAAGAAAGTTTTTTCAACACCAACACCATAAGCTACTCTTCTTACAGTAAATGTTGCGTTAACTCCTCCACCTTGTTTTTTAATTATTATTCCTTCGAATACTTGGATTCTTTCTCTATTACCTTCCTTAATTCTTTGGTGAACTCTTACAGTATCTCCAACTTTTAAGGCAGGAATTTTATTTTTCATTTGCTCGTGTTCAATAGATTTTATGATATCCATCGATATTCTCCTCCTTATTTTTATTTTCTAGGACTTTTTTGTTTCATAAGGGTATCCTTCTCCCTTGACTTTTTAATATTTTTAGTTAATCAACAACTAATTTTTCAAATTCTCTAAAAGATCTGGTCTTTTAGTTTTCGTAAACTCTAAAGCTTTCTCTTCTCTCCACTTGCGAATATTCTCATGATGTCCTGATATAAGAACATCTGGAACATTTACCCCATTAAATACTTCTGGTCTTGTATATTGTGGATATTCCAATAAACTATTTGAAAAAGATTCCTCACTAGTTGATTCTTGACTAATAACTCCATCAACATATCTGCTTATTGAATCTATAAGTACCATTGCTGGTAACTCTCCACCTGTTAAAACATAGTCACCTATTGAAATTTCCTCATCTACAATCTCATCTAATACTCGTTGGTCTATTCCCTCATAATGTCCACATAAAAGAATTAAATGCTTTTCTTTACTCAATTCAACAACCTTTTTATGGTTTAATACTTTACCTTGTGGAGACATATATATAACTTTTGCATCATCTGATTTTACAGATTGATATGCATCATATACAACATCTGGTCTAATAACCATACCAGCTCCTCCACCATATGGAGTGTCATCAACTTTTTTGTGTTTATCTTTTGAAAAGTCTCTAATATTTACTAAATTAATATCTATTAAATCTTTTTCAATTGCCTTTCCAATAATGCTTTGATTTAGTGAATCAAACATTTCTGGGAAAAGTGTTAAAACATCAAATTTCATTATTATTACGACATTCCTTTCTACTTCACAAAATTAATTTTTAAATTAAACCATCTAATAAATGAACTGTAACTACCTGTTTTTCAATATCAATATCTAGAATAACTTCTTTTATATTAGGTAAAAGTATTTGTTTGCCTAACTCATCTTTTACAACATAAATATCATTACTTCCTGTATTATAGATGTCATCAACTTTTCCAAGTACTTTGCCATCATCAGTAATAACTTGTGAACCAATGATATCTGCAATAAAATATGTACCCTCAGGAAGTTCTCTAGCATCTTTTCTATGAATCTTAATGTAGCAACCTTTGTATTTTTCCGCAATATTCATATCATCAATATTCTTTAATTTAAGAATTACTAAATGTTTTTGATATCTAACATTTTCAATTTCAAATTCTAACAATTGCTTATTTTTTTCTACCAATATTGATTTTAATTCCTCAAATCGCTTTAAATCATCTGTAAAAGGATTAACCTTAACTTCTCCCTTTATTCCAAATGTATTTACAATTTGACCAATTTCAAAATATTCTTGCATTTAAAATACCTCTTATTCTTCTACAAATTCAACATTAACGCGTTTACCTTCTTTTCCTGCAACTGATTTCATAACAGTTCTAATTGATTTTGCTACCTTTCCTTGTTTACCAATAACTTTTCCCATATCATCTTGAGAAACTTTAACTCTATATTCAATATTTTTATCGTTAACTATTTCTTCAATTGATATTTCCTCTTTATTATCAACAAGATTAGATATAATTAATTCTAATACATTTTTCATAATATACCTCCAACTTATGATTTACTTGATGTTTTTAGAATTATTAAACATCTTTCATGTGTTTTTTAACACAATGTCCATTTACATAAGGTATAATTATTTTGATGCTTTTTCAATTAAATCTTTAACTGTGTCTGTTGGTTTTGCACCATTTTTAATCCATTTTTGTACTTTTTCATTATCTAAAACTATAGTAGCAGGATTTGTCATTGGATCATAAGTACCTATTTTTTCAACTATTTTACCATCTCTTGGGCTTCTTGAATCTGCAACAACTATATGATAAAATGGAGCTTTTTTAGCACCTTGTCTTTGTAATCTGATTTTTACCATTTTTTTCACCTCCCGAAAATTGCAATCTTTTAATTTATATAATTAAAATTAAAAACAAAATTATTAAAATTTTAAATCATTAGGATTAATTCCCTTCAGATTTCTCAGCATACCTTTCATACCTTTTTCAGATTTCATCTGCTTCATCATTTTTTGAGTCATTTCAAAAGATTTCATAAATTGATTGATTTGCTGTACACTTGTTCCACTTCCATTTGCTATACGTATTCTTCTACTACCATTTAGTAATTTAGGATTGCGCCTTTCTTTATCTGTCATAGAACAAATTATAGCTTCTATTCTAGTAAATTCTTTATCATCAACCTTTAAATCTTTAAACTTACTCATTCCAGGTATCATTTTCAAAATTGAAGAAAAAGATCCCATTTTTTTGATTTGTTTTAATTGAGCTAGATAATCATTTAAATCAAATTCACCTTTTCTAAGTTGTTTTTCTAGCTTTTCTGCTTCTTCTGCATCAAATGCTTCTTCTGCTTTTTCTATAATTGAAAGAACATCTCCCATACCTAAAATTCTAGAAGCCATTCTTTCTGGATGGAATTCTTCAATATCACTTAATTTCTCACCTGTTGCTGCAAATTTAATAGGTCTTCCTGTGACTTTTTTTACTGATAATGCAGCACCTCCACGAGTATCACCATCTAATTTTGTAAGTACAACACCATCAATTCCTACATTTTCATTAAAAGTAGTAGCAACATTTACAGCATCTTGACCAGTCATTGAATCAACTACAAGCAATATTTCATGTGGTTTTAATGATTGTTTTACATTTTTCAACTCTTGCATTAATTCTTCATCAATATGAAGACGACCAGCTGTATCTAAAATGATTACATCATTTAATTTGCTAATTGCAGTATTATATGCTTGTTTAGCAATCTGAACAACATCTTTTGTGTTTTCATTTGCATAAACAGGAATGTTTAGCTGATTACCTACAACTTGTAATTGTTTTATGGCAGCAGGTCTATATACATCACATGCTACAAGCAAAGGTTTTTTGCCTTGTTTTCTAAGTAAATTTGCAAGTTTTCCTGCTGTTGTAGTTTTACCAGAACCTTGAAGACCAACTAACATTATAACTGTTGGTGGATTTGGAGTAAAATTAATTTTACTTTCTGTTCCACCAAGTAATTCTACTAATTCATCTTTAACGATTTTTATTACTTGTTGACCTGGTGTAAGTGATTTCAAAACATCTTGACCTAATGCCTTTTCTTGAATTGTTGATGTAAATTCTTTTACTATTTTATAATTAACATCAGCTTCTAATAATGCAAGTTTTACTTCTCTTAGCATTTCTTTTAAATCTGATTCTGTAATTCTTGATTTTCCTCTTAATTTTCTTGTAAATTCCTGTAGTTTTGAAGATAATCCTTCAAATGCCATCTGGATTCCTCCTTTTATATCAAGTCATTTAATTGTTTCTTTATGTTATGCAGTTTTTTTACTACTTCCTTATTACTTGAAGTTAGATTTTCTATATCATTTAGTTGTTTTTCTATTTTATGTATAATTTTTTCTTGTTCGAAAGTTTTTTTCATTAAAGAAATGTTTTCTTCTAATTCATATAATTTGCTTTCGCCCTTTTTTATAATATCTCTAACTGCCTGCCTAGTAATATTATTATTTTCTGCAATTTCTGAAAGTGATAAGTCATTGTTGTAATAATCTTCTAAAACTTCAAATTGTTTCTTAGTTAATGCTTTCCCATAAATTTGGCATAGCACACTTATTTCAACATTTTTTTCCATATTTTTATCCTTTCAATTTGTAATGCTATTATACTTTACACTATTTTTGCTCAAATGTCAAGTGTTTACCCTAATTTTTAAGAAATTTTATTAATTTGATTCTTGGAAATTTTTACCGAAATGGTATTTACGAATTCTTTAATTATAAAAAGAGAAATTGAAGGAACATCCTAAAATTTCTCTCTTTGCTATATTTATTGATTTTTCTGTTCATTTCTTCTTTTTGCAGCCTCTATTGCTCCTGTCTGTAAATCATCAGCATTTGTCATTTTTTGTCTTGTTTCTTGATCTAATGTAAACAATTCGAATTTCTCGTTAAATCCAAAAATTTTAGCTAACATTCCAACTGGAAATGAAGTAATCATTGTATTATATGAAGTTGCATTACTATTATATTGTCTTCTAGCAGCACCAATTTGTTGTTCCTCTTGTACCATTTGACTTGAAACTTGCTTAAATAAGTCAATAGATTGAAAGGCTGGATAGCTTTCTGCTGTAGCTGTAAACCTTCTAAATTTATTATCTAATGATACTTTATCATTAATACTTGCTGAATCATAGTTTGCAAAACCAGATCTTAATTGTGCAATTTGTGTCTGCATATCTGATTCAATACCAGAAGCATTAATTGCATTATCAAGCATAGTTTTTATCATTGTTGTTCTTTGTTGTAAATATGTATCTATTGTTGACATTGATTTTATTACTCTATTTTTTGTAGAGTTTAAATTGTTGTATATTAAAATCAATAAAACTATTACAACAACTATTATCCAAAATATTGGATTACTAAATAAATTTTCCATAATATTCCTCCTAATTTTATATATAATTTACTACATTAGTATCTGAGACTAATATAAAAATTAACGATTTTTAATTTCAATATATGTATCTTTTGCCATACTAGCAACCAGTTGAAGTTCCTCTTTATACAAATCCTTGAATTCTGAATAATCCAATGACATTATTTCATTTATTTCAGTTTCAAACCTGTTCATTACATCCAGCTCAACTTTTGTAACTTCATTAGATTTTAGTGCAAATCTATATAGCAGATTCAAATAATGTACGAAAAACAATTTCTCTAGCATTGGAAATAGAGAACTATACTCAAAATCGTCATTACTAAATAACTCTGGTTTAACAAAAGTGACATTTTGTGTATGATTTTTATAACCATTGCTAAATAATTCTTTAGCCTTAAACTTCTGGAAAAGCGTCTGTTTTAAGTTTACATTAAAAGATATATATGAACTTGCTAAATTCATATTAAATGAATTATATCTTTTCCTCAAATACATAAAATGTTCTTCTAAAGCAGGAGTTATTACCTTTTGCAAAATCAATGCTGGATCAACATCTTCTTCTAATATGCTTTTTTCTTTAACACTATCTCCTTCAATAAAATTATTTATTGCATTTTGAGCAACTTCTATAGTTTTATCAATTGCATCTCCTACAGAATTTTCACTTCTTATTTTACAATCTAATGCTTTATTCAATTCTTCCACATTGAAAGTAAAATCTTTTTCACTATGCGCAAATGAATTGATAGTATCTTCTGCTAATGCTGAGAATAAATTTTCATCTTCACGAATTTCAATTATGTATTTATTTAATATATTTGATTTATTTCGCATATTATTTTTTATATAAATTCCATCAAATATTAATTCATTAACTTCTGTTGTTTTACCTGTTTGTTGATTATGATTTTCAACCTTTTTAAAAATCTCTAAATCGCACATTCCTCCATTTGATTCAGGACTAGTATATAATAAAGTATTAAATTCATTAAAGCTATCAAAAAGCTCACTAAAATGTTTTTCAAGTTCTTCCTTAGTTAAAATATTTTTTGTTAAATAATAATTAGAATTTTTTGAATTACTATTTTCCTCAAACTTATATGGAGATAGAATTGAAACCATCAACTTTGACATCGTAGCATTATAATATTCTTTATATGACCTTCCTTTTTTTATACCACATACTATACCGAAGGCTACTATAACAATTATTAACGCCAATATAATTGAAGCAACATTATGTTCCATTAATATTACAAGTAAAACTGCAAAAGCCAACATTGCAATCATTATCGCTGATAATATGGAGATAATTTTTTTATCTATTTTTTTCACAACCAAAATATTTTTTAGATAATTTTTAAAATTTCCACTGTTATAAATAAAGTCCAAATATTGTTTTGGAGTCAATACAACCTTATTAAAAATACTCATATTTCTTTTTTGTTCTTCTGTTAGTTCTTCTTCATATTGCTGTTGTATAGAATTTTCATTTTGTTGTATTTCTTTTTTTAGTTGTTCGTAATATTTATCCGCTTCTTTTATCGCCTCATTTTTAATATTTATTGATTTTAAAAAAAACATTTTCTTTCTCCTTTGTCTTATATATTTAAAGCAGAATTCTATATTTTTTATAAAACTCTGCTTACTCTTCACAAATGTATTATTAGTGGCTGGGGTACTGTGATTCGAACACAGGAATGTCGGAGTCAGAGTCCGATGCCTTACCGCTTGGCGATACCCCAATTTATATACATGTTATATAATAACACACCTTTAGAATTTTATCTACACTTTCTGCAATTTTTTTCAAAAATTTCATATGCCAAATATTACATCATAATTTTAAAAGGTATCACTAAGGATTTGTATTTTTGGCTCTACTACTGGCTCTACAGTTGGCTCTACTAATCTTTTCTTACCTCTCATCTTTTTCTTGAACCTATTTATAATCATATGAAAAATACTTATTTTTTGATTTCGTAATTCCCTTAATTGATTAGAATACCAATCCATATGTATTCTATCATCTTTTTCATATTTTATGTTATTATGTACTTCTTCCTTTGGTATATACTCAAAATATCTTTCATAAACCATTTTATAGTCTTCATTTTCCAAATATTCTTGTATTACCTTTCTTTCCTTCTTGCTAAAACTCTGAAGTGGTATATTTAGATATTTATGTTTGAAAATTAAATGTCTATCTTTACTTCTATATTTTGATTTTGATAAATTATCATCATTATATTCTATCAAAAACTGAGAATCTTTTATTGCTATTACCATATTAGTCCAGTCTTTTTGGTATATTTTTTGGTACTTTTTATGTAATACTTTTATAGTATTACATAAATTATCTACAAGTTCTAAATATTCATCTTCATCAACATTAAACCTATTAGGAACTTCATATACATTGATAGGATTCTTCTTTAAAAGGCCTTTAGGTATATAATAAAAATACATTTCCCATGTTTCTAAATTATTTAATTGATATATTACTGCAGCATATAAATATATGCTTTCCCATTTTTCCGGAATTAAATTACTTAGTTGATGTTGAATACCAGTGTATATTTCTTTTATATCTGGCGTACTTTTCATTATATACCTCCTTTTCAATTTATTCTTAATGGTTTACTTTAATAAAATGTTTTGATATTTTTGTATTATTTTCTTAACAATAAACTATCTCCAAGCATTTCCTCAGGCTTATCTAATCCCATTATATCCAACATTGTTGGTGCTAAATCAGCTAATCTACCTGACTTTAATTTAACATTTTCCATTCCTACTAATATTAGAGGAACTGGATTTGTAGTATGAGCAGTGTGTGGTTCTCCTGTTTTATAATCAATCATTTGCTCTGAATTTCCATGATCTGCAGTAATTAATACAACCCCATCTACTTCATTTAATGCCTTAACCACTTTTCCAACACACTCATCTATGAATTCTATTGCTTTTATTGCTGCATCTAAACTTCCTGTATGTCCTACCATATCTGGATTTGCATAATTTAATATTATTGAATCATATTTTTTTGATTTGATTGCTTCAATAACTTTCTCTGTTACTTCACCAGCACTCATTTCTGGTTTCATATCATAAGTTTCAACTTTTGGTGAAGGTACTAATATTCTGTCTTCTCCCTTATATTGCTTTTCTTCTCCACCATTAAAGAAGAATGTAACATGTGCATATTTTTCAGTTTCTGCTATACGTAATTGTGTCAAACCTTTATTACTTATATATTCTCCAAAAGTATTTACTAGTACTGTTGGTTTAAATGCTATATTTACATTTGGTATTGTTTCATCATACTGTCTCATACATACAAAACACAAATCCAATTTTTTGGTTTCAAATTCTTTAAATTCAGGATCTACTAATGTTCTTGTAATTTCTCTTGCTCTATCTGGCCTAAAATTAAAGAATATTACAGAATCCTTTTTATCTATAGTTGCAATTGGGTCATCTCCATTACATATAACTGTTGGAACAACAAATTCATCAAATACTTCTTTTTGATATGAGCTTTCTATTGCAGAAATTGCAGATGTAGCCTTTTCTCCAATTCCATTTACCATTGCATCATATGTTTTTTGAATTCTTTGCCATCTATTGTCTCTATCCATCGCATAAAATCTTCCAGAGATACTTGCTATTTTTCCAACTCCTTTTTCTTTCATTTTATCTTCTAGTTGCATTATATAGTTTTCTGCTGATGCTGGTCCGAGTATCTCTTCCATCTAGGAAACAATGTACATATACATCTTCAAAATCTTTTCTTTTTGCTAATTCTAGCAATCCAAAAAGATGACGAATATGGCTATGAACACCACCATCTGAAACTAAGCCCATTATATGCAATTTAGAGTTATTTTGTTTACAATTTTCAATAGCTTTCACAAATTCTGGAATACTGAAAAAATCTCCATCTTCAATTGATTTTGTTATTCTTGTTAATTCTTGATATACAACTCTTCCTGCTCCAATATTTGTATGTCCTACTTCTGAATTTCCCATTTGTCCTTCTGGAAGTCCAACTGCTAAACCACTTGTAAAAATTTCTGTAGTTGGGCATGTTTTCATTAGTTTATCGATATTAGGTGTATTTGCTAATTTTACTGCATTACCTTTCTCATTTGGATTATTTCCAAAACCATCTAATATCATCAGCATTGTAACTTTCTTTTCCATTTATTTTCACCTAACTGTTAGTTCTTTAAGAATTCTAACATATATCCTTTCTTCAATGTTTTTGTTAATTCTATAAAATTCTCTAGTATTTCTTTTGTATAATACGCTAAAATAAATTTATTTATTATAATTTACAATCTTTGCAAATTCATCAGCCTTTAAGCTAGCTCCTCCAACCAAACCTCCATCAATATCTGATGTAGTAAATAATTCTTTAGCATTTGATGATTTCACACTTCCACCATATTGAATTATCATTTCACTTGCAACTTCATCACCATATAATTTTGCGACTTCATTTCTAATTGCTTTTATACTATTATTAGCATCTTCTGATGTAGCTGTTTTCCCAGTTCCAATAGCCCAAATTGGCTCATATGCTATTATTACATTACTTAATTGTTCTGAACTTAGACCATCTAAAGCTAATCTTGTTTGTGTTGTTATTATCTCTTCTGTTTTTCCACTTTCTCGTTGTTCTAATGTCTCACCAACGCAAACTATTGGTTTTAATTCATTTGCCAAGGCTGTTTTAATTTTTTTATTAACAGTTTCATCTGTTTCAGCAAAATATTGTCTTCTTTCAGAATGTCCTATTATTACATATTCTACTCCTATACACTTTAACATTTTTCCTGAAACTTCTCCAGTATATGCACCACTTTCTTCAAAGTGCATATTTTGTGCACCTATTTTTATGTTTGTTCCTTGTGCTGTTAAAAGACTATAAAATAAGTCTGTATATGGTACACATAATATTACCTCATTTTCAGTATCTTTTACTAATGGTGTTAAACTTTCAATAAATGCTATTGCTTCATTTGGAAGCATATTCATTTTCCAGTTTCCTGCTATTACTTTTCTTCTCATATTTGCTCCCTCACTTTCTTGTAATGTGTCTATTTATTTTCTAAGCACTCAACCCCTGGTAATTTCTTTCCTTCTAAAAATTCTAATGAAGCTCCTCCTCCAGTAGAAATATGTGTCATTTTACTAGCCAAACCTGATTTTTCAACAGCAGCTGCAGAATCTCCTCCACCAATAATTGTAATACTATTTTCTAAAGAAGCTAATATAGTTGCCACTTCATTTGTACCAACAGCAAATTGATCAAATTCAAATAGACCTACAGGTCCATTCCATACAATTGTCTTAGCCTTTTCCAATTCTGATTTATATAAATCTATAGTTTTAGGACCAACATCAAAAATGCTCCAATCATCTGGAACTTCAGAAATATCAACAATTTTACTCTCTGTATCTTTACTAAATTCTTTTCCAAGTTTTGCATCAATAGGCAATATCAATTTAACATTTTTAGCTTTAGCCTTTTCCATTAATTCTTTTGCTAAATCGATTTTATCATCTTCACACAAAGATTTTCCAACACCATATCCCATTGCCTTAATAAAAGTATTAGCCATTGCTCCACCAATTATCAATGAATCAACTTTCCCTAACAAATTATCAATAACCGCAATTTTATCTGAAACCTTAGCTCCTCCCAAAATTGCAACAAAAGGTCTTTCCGGATTTTCAAGAGCAGTTCCTAAAAAATTCAACTCTTTTTCCATTAAAAATCCTGATACAGCAGGCAAATACTCAGCAATTCCAGCAGTAGAACTATGAGCTCTATGAGCAGTACCAAAAGCATCATTTACATATATTTCAGCCATTGATGCCAATTCTTTTGCAAATTCTAAATCATTTTTTTCCTCTCTTGCATCAAATCTAACATTTTCAAGTAAAACAACATCTCCTTCAACCATTTCTGATGTTAATTGTTTAGCACTTTCTCCTATTATATCTGTTGCAAGTTTTACCTCTTTACCCAATAATTTAGATAATTCCTTTGCTACTGGTTTCAAAGAAAATTCCGGCTTAACCTCACCCTTTGGTCTCCCCAAATGAGACACCAAAATCACTTTAGCATCCTGCTCCAACAAATACCTAATAGTATCTAAAGCCCCCACAATTCTTCTATTATCAGTAATATTCCCATTCTCATCTAAAGGAACATTAAAATCACACCTAACAATAACTTTCTTCCCTCTTAAATCTATATCCTTAACAGTCTTCTTATTCACTAAAAAAACACCTCTTTCTCTTACTAAAAATTTAGGGAGTACCAGTGAATTAATCC
>CANRGM010000004.1 GCA_947630155.1 uncultured Clostridia bacterium | reverse complement strand
AACAATATCATTTTTGGTACTCTCTTTCAATATTTTATTTTAAATGTAAGTGTGACATATCTATTTTAAACCTATAAAAGTGGTATTTTAGAAAATTCATCTGCACAAATATCTGCACCATTTATCCATTATTTTCATTCAGAATTTTGAATCTTTTGTTTAGAATCTTCTTATAAAAATCCTTTCTAACATTAGAAATACAATCAATTTCATCAATCATATTATTTATCTTATTCATATCAATTTTTTCAACAATTTCTTTCAGTGCTTTATTACATTCTTCATTTTTCCTTGATGAAATATATGTAAAATAATTTATTTTTTTACCATTCTCTTTTAAACAAGAATAACAATTCAAAGCCAAATTCTTAAGTTCAACCTCATCTAAATTTTCTAAATCTGTATCCTCCAATAAAGGATTCAAACAAGAACCACAATCAAAAATTGGTGAAAAAGTTATCTCTCCAGTTTCATTATCCTTAATAAATCCCCAATTCCCATTATGTCTGTCTGTATTTCCAATTAAACTATCAACAATAAACATTTTCCAGAAATTCTTTATTGTGTCATCAACATCAATAATATTATTGTTTTCCTTAATAACCTCAATTATATCTGAAATCTCTGTATCAACTTTTTTATCAACCATAGTACTGTTAGTAAGATTTTCAAACTCATATAATATCTTCGTGTCTGTCGTAAAATCTTCACAGGCACATACAATTTTTATTTTATCATTTATTTTATATTCTCCTAAAATCGTATTTTGTGTTTTAATTCCTATTATCTCAAAAATATGACTTCCAATATATTCCGAAAATGCATTGTTTATATATGAAATATTCTTATTTTTCTTTCTTAATGGATCTGGGAACTTTACTAAATATTTCTTTCCATCAAAAATTAATGTTTTCTTTTTTTCTGACCCCTTATATTCATTAATTTCTTCTTTACATTTTGTAAAATCCACTAATTTATTCATTCACTTTCCTCCTAGTATTCTAATCATTCAATCTATTCCTATTTTACTAAAAAAAAGTCATTTAGTCAATAATCGGAAAATACCTAGGCTATATGAAGCATAAAAATCCCTCGCTCATTTGTAGAGCGAGGGATCTTTGCTAAGCCTTTTTTTCTCTCAGCAGTCGGAATTTCAGTGAAGTGGCCTTTCCTCCACGAAGATGCCGTTCTTTTTTGTTTTTATCTAGAACTAACCTAACATCATAGGCCAGTTCTGGACAAATTTGTGGCAATTTCTTCGTAAGAGCATCATGCACCGTTGTTTTAGATGCACCAAATACTTTTGCCGTTCCACGTACCGTGTCACTACAATCAACAATATGCTCTCCCATTGCAATGATAGTTGCATATTCTTTCATGTTTTTCCCTCCTTTTGCTTTTGGGCGATTTTAATTGACTAAATTTTTGAATTGTAGTTTGGATTGTAATAATCAATTGGATTTTTTTCATCCATTGTTGCAAGAGAGATATTTTCTTTCTCGCGTTTAGTGCCGATGGGATATTTTTCCATTGCTAGCTCCTTCTTAAGTCAATTATTTCTACGGCCAACGTTATTCGTGTAATCAGGTATCTGACCATCTACCTAAAACACAATAACTCTTTAATTTAGTGGCACTTAGCCACATAATTAATATTAGCGAAACTATAATATCACATTTTTATGTAAATGTCAAACAGCTTACATTTGGCTAAACTTATTATAAAACTTGATTTATTCATAATATTTTGTTATTATTTTTTAGAGGGAGTGATTGAATGGAAAATTTCGTAAAACAATTAATTGACAATAACATAGAAAAATCTTTAATAGATAAACTTACAACTTTACTTTCAAAAACCAATGGAAAGTTTTATATAGTTAACCCAAAAGAAAACAAATTTAGATTTCCGTATTTATTATACATTCCAAATAAACTTGAAAGTAATACTCTAATATTACACGGCAACAACTTAGCTCAAGAAGAAGGAAATATTATGAATATATATTCTGCAATATTCGAAACAACATCATCAGCAGGATATGATTTATTAAGCCTAAATCAACCAATCATTGTTCCTGTTACTTCAAATTATATTCATCCAGCTAATAATAATATGCATGAGTTTTTCCCTATGCAAGCCTCTAGAAATGTTTTATTTTGCAGTGATTCAAGCAATACATACTATAAGTTGTTTGACCAAATAAATAATATGATTGATGATTGCAAGAATTTTGTATTCGAGAAAATAAACATAACACTTGCCAAAAAGATTATATGCCACGGATTTTCTTCATCTGCAAAATTTGTATTAAGATACGCTACTTGTTATCCTAAAAGAGTAAGTTTATTGATCGCTGGTGGCTTTGGAAATCAAGCATTTGTTCCTCTTGAAAAAATAACAATTGAGAATAAAGAAATTGAATTAATATATCCAATTGGTGTTAAAGATATAAATTATATAACCGGAAGACCTTTCGATTATCATAATTTTAAAGAAATGAAACAATTCTATTTTATTGGTGCAGAAGAAAATGAAAACAATGATACTGCTTTTAATTTTAGACATACTGATGAAGATATAAAAGATATTTATGAAAAAGTTTTTGGTAATGTTTATCAAAACAGGTTTGATAAATTGGTTCAAATCTACAAAGATTTGGGATATGATAATGTTGAGTTTGTAAGATATCCAAATTATGGACATAGTGGTACTCCTGGAATTCAACATACAACTGAATTAATTTTGAAATATAGAAGTATTTAGCAACAAAAAACCTTCAGTGAAATCACTGAAGGTTTTTCGTGCTGTGGAAATCGCAACCTGCGAGATGAAGTGGTTTAGCCGTAATGCTTAGCGGTGAGAGTCCTGCCAGGAATCATATCCCCAGCTAACATCGTCAAGCGAAACAGCCTGTGCGTTGTCAGCGATAATGCTTTCAAGCACCTGTTTGCCATTCATGTTTTCCATATATCAGCCCTCCTTAAAAATTATTTTTAGGGTATTGCCGTATACACATTTCGTGTATGGTATACATAATAACATAAAAAGTTTACTTCGTCAATAGATTTGCCAAAATTTCTAAAATAAATTCAACTCCAATTTTATTGTAATCAAGAATCTGTATATATTCTGAAACTGAAATTATCTTTAAACTTTCTAAATCTAATTGTTTCGTTATTTTTTGAAATTCATCCATCGTAAAACCATTAGGCTTCTTACAATACGTATAAGGAAAAACATTTTCATCAAAAAAATCTACGTCAATATCTAGAAATTGAATTGATTCTTTAATTTCTAATTCCAACTTACTTTCTTTTAATACTTCCGCAGAAATCTCCGAATCAAAAAAGTCATAATTATCATCATCTCTTATTTGATCTCTGAATCCAACAATGTATCTGTTAGTTTTATGACCTTTTATATATCTTAGAAATGATGCATGCGTAATTAAGCCTTTACTTTTAATGTAATCCCTATGTGCATCGAAAGTTACAGAATTAAACTGCATAGCTTCTGCTATCCAATAAACTGGTAATAAGGATAAGTGATTTCCACCAAGTATGATTAATTTATCATACTTTTGGATTAAGCAGAGTATATTTTCATATACTCTGCTCATATAATCCTTTGGCGTTTCATTCCATTTTAGTTCGAACATATACATATCCTTATTGCCATATCTTTTACTAATCTCAAATTGCATTACTTTAGGTCCTGATTCAGTAACACATGGACCATTATATGCAAGCGGGATAAAAATATAGGCAATCTTCATCAGCTATTCTCCTTAAGCTTTTTTACCGCTTCCTCAATATAAGGATACACAATCTTGTATACATCGCAAAATCTGTTTGTGATTTCTCCACTTGCTATAATCACGTCGTTTCTGTAACAACTTCCATTGCACAGATTCTTAATTGGACAATTCAAGCAAGTAGTGTTATAAAAGTTCATACACTGACTACGTTCTTTACAATATTTAGGGTTGTCAAAAATATCTTCAATGTTTACTTGGCTAATGTTCGCAATAATTCTTTCTTTATCATATGCTTTGTCACAGAAAAAGATGTTTCCCTGACTGTCATATGTTAAGAAAGTACCGCAAGACATTCTTCCACAATTGGCACATGATCTAACCTGAGTATAGCCTAAAGCTCTCTCAATGACATTTGTAAATTCTCTGATTGTTACGCGGTAAGTTCCGTAGAAATACAAATCAAAAAGCTCTGTCATAAAGTTAGACAATGCCTGTACCTTTATGGTATAGTTGCTTATATCATTAATGCACGGAAGAATAGCTATCTTCTTAATTCCGTTATTAACGATAAAATCATAAAACCTTTCTGTGTCCTTACTGTGCTTCTCTGTTATTACACTCAAAATTCCTACATTGATACCTGCATCATCCATAGAATGATAAACCGAAATAATATGTTCAATATTATTTTCATCATTTTCAGTTGCATAGTGGTAGTTAAGTTCGCCATCTCCATCAAGGCTAATTCCTACATTAAAATTATACTTTTTGAAGAAAGCAATCCAATTTGAGTCAACAAGCGAAGCGTTTGTCTGGATAGTATTGTCGAATGTTCGGTCTGGATACTCTGTCATGATTTCCTGCTCAAAATCCATCATTTCCTGAAAGAAATCGACTCCTCTAATAAGGGGCTCTCCTCCATGGAAAATAATATTGGATTTTTTTACGCCGTTGGCATAATTATAATCCGAAGTTTTCCGGATTATATCTTTGCACATATCAATAGTCATGGTCTTTTTCCAGTCATAATGCTTTTTTGCATAGAAGCAAAAATCACAATTATAATTGCAATTCTCCGTAACTTTGATAATAGCCGCCACCCTGATTGGTCTTGCCATAGAAAGTCCTCCTTTAAATAGTTATTATTTTAGGGCATTGCTGTACACTGGTCTTGCCAGAATATGGTATATTATATCACTATTTTATGTAAATTTCAAGTGTTTTACATAATTTTTATGTTTTAAGTATATTTATTATCTTTCTGTTTCTTGAATTTCGTCCTTTAAAGCTCTTTTTACAATTTTTCTGTCAAATGTTTCTTCACAATTATAAACAATTTGATTTTTCTTTAACGGATAATGCCTTCTAAATTCACTATCCGATAACAAACAAAACTCATAATCATCTCTCTTATCTCTTTGCATTGAATCCCATGTAACGTCACAATTATACCACTTACCATTAATTTTTACCTGACTCCAAACATGTTCTGGAAACCCTTTACCATCTGCTAATTTAGTATTTCCATATACTTCGTTACATTCCATCCCTGCCTTACTTAATAACAAAGACAATGCTTCAACATAACCAGCACATACACATTTTTTATCACATAATGCTCCTTTTAAACTATCTCTATTTGAACTATTTTTTTCATAGTCAATAAAATTAACTAAGTAATTATATATAATCATGAATTTTTCAAACTCATTTTTAGATGATATTCGTGTAATAATTTTTTCCACAACATCTTTCACCTTTATATATTCACTAACGCTATAGCTTAAATCATTTATTTCAATATCTCTTATCATTTCACCACATCTATCCAGTAAATCTTGATTTAAAAATAAATTTGAGTTATATATACTAACGTTTCTTATATTTTTGTTTTTTATTAGCTCATCATAATTTGAAATAAATATATCTTCTGGTAAAGAAATTTCATATGGATAATCCATATTTTCCAATAAAAATCTTAATTGTGTATTTGAATTTATTTTATAACACAGATTGTTTGTACTAACTAACATTTGTTTATCAAAATCACTAGATTGACTTAGATCTATTTCTATTTTTTGTATTTTACTTTTCAAATAATCTATAATCCAAATAAATTTTTTAACATCTTTCTTCATTTTTATACACATAAACATAAATCCATTTTTTATAACTTCATTTACTGTGGTTTCGATTTTATTAAAATTAGCATCATTATCTATATTCAAATCTTCTATTACAGGAACATTTGAATTTTTATAACTTAATTTTATTAATACTCTTATATTCTCCATATATTTCTCCTATATTTTTAGAAAGAGCCGAGTTCAATGCGAACTCGGCTCTTAGAGTTTCGACAACAAATCACCTTAGACATCAGCCTGGTCACTGTTATCATCTGTTGGACATTCTTCTGGGGGTACGGGTGCTTCTGGGGAGAATTCCCCGCAAGAGCGACTCGGCTGAGTCATTCTGTCCCAGTAGTTACACCAGTCACTTCCATCGAAGTATTCGCACCGTATGCATGAGCCTGCCATGAGAACCATCCTTTCTTGATAATAGATTTTGGAAACTCTCTGTAACTTTATGTTACGTAAACTATTTTAGCACATCTTTTGCATTATGTCAACACTTTGTGGTATTTTTTACAAATTATGTAAATAATCTTTAATTTCATTGTCCACAACATACTCTAATATTGTCTTTCCTTTGTGATTCTCAGTATTATATTTTAAACCATTTTCTATCAATAATTTCATCATATTTAAACTATTGCAGAAAAAGCCTAGATTACACCCCTTACTATTCAATGCATTGATGTTAGCTCCATCATCAAGCATTCTGCTAACTAATGCTATATTATCATTCCTAACAGCTCTAAATAGTGGTGTTTCTCCCCTATTATCTGTTTCTTCTAAATTAGCCCCATTTTTCTTTTCTTTTTCATATTCTTCTTCATTCTTAACATATAGAAAAGATGGTCCTACATATTCCTTTATCTTTTTTATTAATTCTACTTCATTATTTGATTCCAGCAAAATATACAATCTTTTACTGATACTTTCTATATTATATGGTTCATATTCTTCCATATCAAAGCAAGATTTTTTGCACTCCCTAATAGCCAGTTTATTAAATATATAATGTTTTGAATCTTTAATAGTTAGCTTATGTGTATTTTCTAAAGTTTTTATTGCATCACTTGACATACAAACTTTTATATTATCCGTATTAGGTATAATTCCCCTTATAACAAGTGCTGCATTTCCTTCAACATAAAATTCATCTTTTGATATTTCTAATTGTTTAAGTTCTTTTAATATTTCGTCTATACCCATTTCAATCCCTCCTTATACAATATTGGGTTATTGCTAATTATAGCACCTTCTTGTTAATTAATCAATTTTTTACTACAATCATTTTGTAAGATTTCATACTTATTCTCATATAAAATGTAGACAAGAGAACCGCAATGTCATTGTAGTTCTCTTGTCTATTGAATTAAATCCAATCTCCAAATCTTCTAATATACAACTTCTTCACCACAGAAGCCACAAAGCAATACAAAATAGGAATTCCTACAATAACTGCAATATATTTAAGTGGCATAGCTACTAATCCCAAAAATGCACCAATAAATGTGTATGGAATTACAATTGCTATAATACTCAATATAATAGAAGTTGCATACACATATTTAGAAGCATGACTTTGGATAATAGGTATCTTGGCAGTTCTAATTATATGCAAACCAATCAAGTTTGACACAACTCCATATGAAAACCAAATTGTTTGGAATAAAGCTGCATCAGGTGTACGTAATTTAAATCCAAACCATAATATTGAAAACACTATTAAATCAAACACTGAACTAGTTGGTCCCATATAAAGCATAAATCTTTTTATACTATCAATATTCCATTTCTTAGGCTTATGCAAATATTCGTTATCTACATTATCTAATGGAACAGATAATTGTCCACAATCATATAATAAACTTTGCACTAGTAATTGTATTGGTGTAATTGGGAAAAATGGTAAAAACACACTTGCAATAACAACAGAAAGCACTTCTCCAAAATTGAAACTAACAGCCATTTTAATATATTTCATTAAATTTCCAAAAGTTTTTCTTCCTTCAACAACACCATCTGTTAAGACATTTAAATCTTTTTCTAGTAGAATAATATCTGCAGTTTCTTTTGCTATATCAACTGCTGTATCAACAGAAATTCCAACTTCTGCATTAGTAAGTGAAGGTGCATCATTTATTCCATCCCCCATATAACCTACAATATTTCCACTTTCTTTCAAAAGCCTGATAATCCTTGCTTTCTGAATTGGTGATAATTTTGCAAAAACATTTGTGTCTCTTAGAAGTCTTTTTACGGCAGAATCTTCCATAGTATCCAAACTGCTTCCCAATACTATTCTTTTTGTATTTATATCAACCTTTTCACATATTGCCTTTGTTACATATTCATTATCACCTGTTAAAACTATTACTCTAATTCCAGCATTATTTAATCTTTTTATAGACTCTTTTGCAGACTCTTTTGGTGGATCTAAAAATCCTATAAATCCTAAAAAAGTCATATTTGTTTCATCATTTACTGAAAAATCTGCTGTTGCTGTATCAAGCATTTTACTACATACACCTATAACTCTCATTCCATCTTGATTTAGCTTTTTTGAAATATTTATTATATTGTTTTTTAATTGATTTGTAATTGGAATAATTTTTCCATTATCTTCTGCAGTAGTACTCATCTCTAAGATTTCTTCTATAGCACCTTTGGTTATTATTTGTAATCCTTGATTATTAGAAATAATCACAGAAAGACATCTTCTTACAAAATCAAATGGAATTTCATTTATTTTTGTATATTCTTTTTCAAGTCCTGAAACTCCTTCTATTTCCGCCCTTTTCAAAATTGCTTCATCTATATTTCCTTTTAAACCTGTTTGAAAATATGCATTAAGATACACATAGTCTAAAACTTTAATATTATCTTTTCCATATACATCCAAATATTTTTCTAAAACAATATTATCTTCTGTTAAAGTTCCAGTTTTATCTGTACATAAAATATTCATTGCCCCAAAACTTTGAATACTATCTAAACGCTTAACAATGGTCTTCTTTTTCGACATTCTTATTGCACCTTTACCTAAACTAGATGATTGTATAACTGGAAGTAATAAAGGAGTAATTCCTATTGCTATAGCTACTGAAAATGTGAATGCAACCAATAAATCATGTTTATGTGCATTTAGTAAAAAAGTTATTGGTATCATAACTAACATAAACTTTATTAGTAATTTACTAAGATTCTCTGTTCCCCTTTGAAAAGTAGTTTTTGGCTTTCCGATTATTTATGGCATTGGAAATTTTCCCAAAATAAGTGTTATTTGCTGTTTTAAATATAACACCTTTTGCTGAACCACTAGTTACATTGGTTCCCATAAAACAAATATCATCTAAATCTGTAATACTTTCAAGTTCTTCTATTGATTGTAATTGGGTTTGAGTAAATTTTTCAATTGCCTCTGATTCTCCTGTTAATGATGATTGGCTAACATGTAAGTTATTTGATTCTATCAACCTTAAATCACCAGGAATTAAATCTCCTGCTGATAAAATAACAACATCTCCAAATGTTAATTCTGATATAGGAAGTTTTACTTTTTTCCCATTACGAATTACTGTTGCAGTTGTAGCTATTAATTTCTTTAAGTTTGCTGCATCTCTATTCGATTTATATACTATTATAAACTCTAACAATGTACTTACTAAAATCAAAACACAAATAACTATTATATTAGCATAAGTTGGTGGGTTTGTTAGATATATATCTGTATATACTAGAACAAAAATTATCCCAATTAATATTAAATTAAATGGAGTCATAAGGCTTGAAAAGAAGTATTTATACCACTTTTTTGGTTTAGAATTATTTAATTCATTTTTTCCATATTTTGCTATATTTTCTTCTGCTTGCGCTGAAGTTAAACCTGTATTTACATCAGTTTTCATATCTGAAATGAATTCATCTATGGTTGATATACATTGTTTTCCATACAATTTTTTTATATCAACCTTATCATTTTTTTCACTTTTACCTTCCTTATTTTCTTTTGATATTTCTTTCACTAATAACACCTTCTCAAAATTTTTACTTTGAAACATATTATTTATTATTTACAAATTTAGTATGTTTTATCAAATTATATTGCAAATTTATAAAAATGGCAAATTAATTTTCAATCACTAATCCCACAGGACAATGATCACTTCCCAAAACCTCATCATAAATATTTGCTTCAGATATCTTATCTACCAGTTCATCAGACACCACAAAATAATCAATCCTCCAACCAATATTCTTACTTCTGGCTTGTCCCATATAACTCCACCATGAATACTTTTCTTCATCAGGATGGAAATATCTAAAAGTATCAATAAATCCACTTTCAAGTAATTCTGTAAACTTGCCTCTTTCCTCATATGTAAAACCTGCATTTCCAATATTAGCCTTTGCATTTTTCAAATCAATTTCTTCATGGGCAACATTTAAATCTCCACAAACTACGACAGGCTTTGACTTTTCTAGATTTTTTAAATATGCTCTAAAGTCATCTTCCCATTTCATTCTATATTCCAGTCTAGATAAATCTCTTTTTACATTTGGAACATATACAGTTATAACATAATATTTTTCAAATTCCATTGTTATAACTCTACCTTCATGGTCATGTTCATCAATCCCCATTCCATATGTTACATTCAAGGGTTTTATTTTTGTATATACCAATGTTCCCGAATATCCCTTTTTTTCTGCTGGGTTTAAGTACCTATAATATCCTTCTGGATGATAATCAAATTGATCCTCCATAACTTTTGATTCTTGAATACAAAAAACATCTGCATCTATTTCTTTAAAAAATTCATCAAATCCTTTTTTTAAACAAGCTCTAAATCCTGCTACATTCCATGATATAATTTTCATAATTAACATAATTCCTTTCCTTATTATTTTTCTAAAACTAAAGTAACTGGTCCATCATTTAACAGATTTACTTTCATATCAGCTCCGAAAATTCCTTTTTGAACTTTCACATTTTGTTCTTCACATTTACTACAAAAATATTCATACAAAGGTTCTGCTAATTCAGGTCTTGCTGCTTCTATAAAAGATGGCCTATTTCCGTTATTACAATTTGCGTATAAAGTAAACTGCGATACTATAAGCAAACTTCCCCCAACATCTTTAACACTTAAATTCATCTTTCCATTCTCATCCTCGAAAATTCTTAATGCACACAGTTTCTTTGCTAGATAATCAGCATTTTCCTGTGTATCTGTGTGTGTCACTCCAACTAAAATTAAAAAACCTTTTTCAATCTCCCCCACTACTTTCCCTTCAACCATGACACTTGCATGTTTTACTCTTTGAATTACTAATTTCATTTACTTCTCCTCCATTATTTCAAATTTTATCATCAAACGAAACCTTCTGCAATAACTTTTGAAAAATTTGGAAACGTTCCCAAATTTCTCATTGGATATATAATTGCAAGACCATCTTAACTGTAACATAGGGAATTGTATTTTTTCTCCCATAGGACATAGGGTTTAGAAGGACTTTTTATGCATAAAAAAAATCAACCATTTCTGATTGATTTTGTATCTATCTGTTCTATAATTTCGAACAAATACATTGTTGGTGGGCAGTCCTGGATTCGAACCAGGGAACTCATACGAGGTCAGATTTACAGTCTGATGGTTTTAGCCACTCACCCAACTACCCAATTATAAAAAATGAACACTACTTATAATGATATACCATAAATAGTATTCATATGGTGCGCCCTCTAGGATTCGAACCTAGGACCAACCGGTTATGAGCCGGTTGCTCTGACCAACTGAGCTAAGGGCGCGTGTTTGTTTCAACAATAGTAAGTATATACTAATATGAATATCTTGTCAATACATTTTATAATTTTTTTTCATTTTTCAGTAACAAATTTCCCCATTTTCGCATAAGAAAGGTTTATAGAGTAGTAAGATTCATTAGTTATGTAATATATATACTCCTATTTTATATAAATAATGGATTTTATGTCTTCCTGCAAAAATACAACAAAGTACACAATATAAATTGTGCACTTTATCATTTTATTATTGATGTTGTTCTTCAACCTTTCCTTCTGGAAGTGCAGGTAATTCTAAAACAACTTTTATTTTCATAATATATCTAATACTTCTTATTAGCTTCATATTTTTGATTCTTTCCCACAATGATGGTTTTACATCTATTCTAGTATCTTCATAATATTGACTATCTTCTATATTTCCATCAATTTCAGCAGTTCCAATAGTCTCAGCATTTTCAACTGCTATTTGCTCTACTTTTTCTTGTGGTACTGGTATTTCTTTTAGTGCATCTGCTATTTCAATTCCTATATAACTTAAAGCCTTTGATCTATCTTCAATTCTTTCCATATCTATTTCTATATGCAAATTTGATTCAAGATTAGCTATCTTAGTGTTAACTACTTTTAAAGCTTCTAAATAATTTGGAGTTTTATTATTTTTAGCTCTTCCCATTTGTCCTAATGTATCTATAATTTCTTCTGAATAATCTTCTATAGATAATTCTTGAATTTTTTTCTTCCAATCTGAACTTTTATTTTCAACAGCTTGTAAAGTTTCTTTTAATATTGCAGATAATGATATATTCTTTTCTCTTTGTATTATTAAATCTTCAATTAACTTTGTATTTTCTTCAAATTGAGTTGTCGCATACTCTACTAACTCATATGCTGCATCATATACATCTTTT
This sequence comes from uncultured Clostridia bacterium, assembly GCA_947630155.1. Lineage (GTDB taxonomy): Bacteria > Bacillota > Clostridia > TANB77 > CAG-508 > CAG-492. Next base: position 16,254 of record CANRGM010000004.1, on the reverse strand, counting down.
GGGAAATTATCTTTTTCTGGATATTCAATTAAATATGTTTTTATTGATTCTATTAAGTCTTTAAAATAGCTATCATCTTCTAATTGAACGATTTGCTTTTTGCTATTTGGATTTATCATTTTTTGTACTTTTTCTATATTGTTTAATATTTTTTCCTCAGTTATTACCATTTTTACGTTTACCATGTCAGATTTAGACATTGTAAATTTCCCTCCTTTATCCTAAGTATATTTATTCGACATTATTATTATACAACATTTAGCCGTATTCTACAATATAATTTATTTTTCTTTTTCATGTCAATTATATTACAATATTGTTACAATTGCCGAAATCATCCCTCTTTTTTTATTTCAACATAACGTTTAATTTTCATTGTTGTTGTTTTTACGAATTCATCTTTCTTGATTTCTAATCTTTTGATTGCTTTATAAGACGTTAGTTTTCTATTTACCTCTTTTATTTTATTCCAAATAATGTCATGTATTTGCTCATCAGTTAAATCTTTTCCATAATTTTTTTCAAGTTCTTCATAATCAGGAATTACCTTCGCTGTTATAATTAATTCCTTTTCATTCTTATTTTCATTATCTTTTTTTCCGTAAACCATAGATTCCTTTATTTCAGGTATATCTCCCAACAGCAATTCTATTTCTTCTGGATAAATATTTTTCCCATTTTGTGTAACTATAACATTTTTGCATCTTCCTGTTATAAATAAAAATCCATCCTCATTCATATATCCTATATCTCCAGAATGAAAGTAGCCATCTTCAATTGCTTCTCTAGTTGCCTCTTCATCTTCATAATATCCTAGCATTAAAGTTTTGCTTTTTATTAATATTTCTCCTTCACCTTTTTCATTAGGATTATCTATTTTTATATCAGCACATATTACAGGTTTTCCAGCTGATCCTATCATTGGCTTATATTCTGGAGTCAACGCAGCAATTGGCGCTGTTTCAGTTAAACCATAACCCTGTAAGAATAATATTCCTATATCTTCAAACCACTTACCTATTTTTGAATCAATTGGGGCTGCTGCTGAAACTATAATTCTTATATTACCACCCAAATTTTCATGTATTTCACTGAAAACTTTTCTTTTTATATCTATACCAACACCTTTTAAAGCATTGGTAATATGAATCATTGAGTTTACAAGTCCTTCTTTTTTACTCTTCTTGATATTAGCATTAATTTTTTTATATAGATTTTCCACTAATAATGGAACCGTTAAAATAGCGGTTGGTTTTACTTCTTTAAAGTCTGAAACTATATGTTTTAACCCTTGACAGACACCTATGGACATTCCAACTGATAATGGAAGTAAGAAACCTATTGTTGATTCATATGTATGATGCAATGGTAATATTGATAAAAATCTATCTGTTGGGTATAACTTTACAAAAGCTGAAACTGCATTGATGTTTTCAGCCAAATTTCTATTACACAACATTACTCCCTTTGAATTAGATGTTGTACCAGAAGTGAATAATAATACTTTAAATTCCTCTGGATCAATCTCTACATCCATATAAGCATTATTTCCATTATTTATAAGTATATTACCTTGTTTTATAAGGTAATTTAATCCAACAGTTTTTCCATTTAATTCTTCATCTGAATTCATTTGTATAAAATATTTAACATCAGTTTCATTTGATTCTATTACCTTATTAATTACCTCTTTTTTCTTAGTAGAATAAATAACTGCTGTTGCTTTAGATCTATTTATTACATTTATAATCTCATTTTCAGGTAGTTCTTTATCAACCGGAACAGCTATTCCACTACCACATAATATTGCCATATAAGATACATACCAATGATAAGTATTCTCACCTATTATTATTATTCTAGTATCTTTAATTTTTAAATAATCATTCAAAGCTGTACCTAATGATATAACATCACTTCTAAATTCTTTATATTTTATTTCCTTAAATGGTTCTTTGCTATTATACTTTTCTAATATAAGAGTATTTTCAGCATATAAAGTTGTAGCTTTTTGAAAAACCTCTTTTATAGTTTTATAATCAGTTATTTCATATTTTTTTACACTTTTTTTACTTTTCGTTTCATGTTCTTTTTTTATTGAATCATAATCAACTTTCATTTCTTCAATATTAGATAATCCATTCATTTTGAATTTTGGAAATTTAAAATTTGGAACTTTAAAATCTTTCAATATTCTCATATTTTTATCCATTCCTTTCAGCTTTTGCAATACAAAATTTTTTTCTTCATTTGTTATTATATTTTTATACTTTCATTTTCATTATATACTGATAAAAAACTTAATGCAATATTTTATATTTAAATTTAAATTATTTTAATGAATCTAAATTGTCTAAAGCTTTTCCTGTGCCTAACGCAACACATGATACTGTATCTTGTGCAATCATAACATTGATTCCTGTTTTTTCTTGCAACAACTTGTCTAATCCATCAACCAAACATCCTCCACCAGTCATATATATTCCTCTATCACTTATATCAGCTGCTAATTCTGGAGGAGTTTTTTCTAAAACTGAGTGAACTGCATCTACTATCATTAAAGCAGGCTCTATCATTGCTTCTAGCATTTCTGTTGAATGTATTGTAATTGTTTTTGGTAACCCATCTATTAAATCCCTACCTCTAATATCCATTTCTACATCTTGCATTTTAGGGAATACACAACCTATATTTACTTTCAAATCTTCTGCTGTTCTTTCACCGATTATAATATTATGTTTTTTCTTTATATATTTAATTATATACTCATCAAATTTATCTCCTGCAACTTTTAAAGAAGTACTAGTAACAGATCCTCCTAAAGATATAACTGCAATATCAGTTGTTCCTCCTCCAATATCTACTACCATATTTCCACATGGCTTTGATATATCTATACCAGCACCTATTGCAGCTGCTATAGGTTCCTCTATTAAATATACTTTTCTAGCACCTGCTTGTGTTGCTGCATCAATTACAGCCTTTTTTTCAACCTCTGTTACTCTTGATGGTATACATATCATTATTCTAGGAGCAAATACAAATCTTCCACATACTTTATTAATAAAATACTTTAACATTTTTTCAGTTACAGTATAATTAGATATAACTCCTTCACGTAAAGGTCTTGTAGCTACTATATTTCCAGGTGTTCTTCCCAACATTCTCCTTGCTTCTTTTCCAACCGCAAGAACTTCACCAGTGTTGCTATCAACCGCCACAACCGAAGGTTCTCTTAGCACAATTCCTTTTCCCTTTACATACGCTATTACTGTAGCAGTTCCTAAATCAATTCCTATATCTTGCCCCCACTTAAACATATTTATCTTTCCTTTCCTTAAAGATATTACATTATTATTTCATTTACTTTACAATTATATTACATCTTATTTAAAATATCAATGTTTTCCTTAAAAAGAATTGAAAATGTTTTTACTTATTTTTTCTTAACAAAATTTATGTAAATTAATAGTTTGTTCCCAATAAATTTGCAATAAAAATATGTATTATCAAAAAATTATATAATCTATAATCCTTTAATAATACATATCTTTTACTACAATTATTTTACTTTAATTTGCAACCATATTTACCCAATCATTTGCGTTTGTTTTTATTAACTCCAAAAAATTAATATCTTCAGGTTTTGTATCTGTAATTTCAATTTTAAAAGTTTTTACATTTTTATAATTAAAATTAACTTCAAACTTTCTTAGTTGTTCAGGTTGAATTTCATCAATTTTAACATATTTTTCTCCAAGTACATTTCCTTTATTATTTAGCATACTTACTTTTAAATACTTATCTTTTATTACTTCATTTCTATTATTTTTAACTATTCCATATATATGTCCATCTCTATTTGATGCTTTTGCTTCAGTGATATCTACAAACAATTCTTCTACGTCCACATCATAATTCAATATATCTGTATATGATACCTTTAAAAATGCATTTATCATAATATTACTAAACACATAAAATGCTATAAATAATAGAAGATAAATAAGAAAAGTCTTCATTCTACTCATATTCTACTTCCTCTTTTCTTTTAATTTTTTTACTATAATTTTCTGAAAACTCCAACCACTTTACCTAAGACTTGACAATCAGGAACTATAATTGGGTCCATTGTGCTATTTTCTGGTTGTAATCTTATATGACCATTTTCCATATAAAAAGTCTTTACTGTTGCTTCATCATCTATCATTGCTACAACTATTTCACCATTTCTTGCTACATTTTGTCTTTTTACTAATATATAATCTCCATCTAATATTCCCGCTTCTATCATACTTTCTCCACTTACTGTCAACATAAAGCTTTCTGAATTTCCAACAAAATCAACTGGTATCAAGAAATTATCTGTTATATTTTCCACTGCTAAAATTGGAGCTCCAGCAGTTATTTTTCCTATAACTGGAACATCTACTAATTCTCTACCACTATAGAACGTTTTTTCATTTACATCAGTATTATTTTTCTTATTAATACCTTTTAATAATCTTAAAGTTCTACCTTTCTGATTCTCTTTTTTGATAAATCCTTTTTCTTCTAACTTAGCCAAATACGCATGTACAGTTGCTGTTGAACTTAAACCAACAGCTTTACCTATTTCCCTTACTGAAGGTGCATATCCTTGCTCTGAAACCTGCTTTTCAATGAATTTTAATATGTCTCTTTCTCTATTATTTAATTCCTTTGAACCTTTTCCTCTATGTTTTTTTTCCATTAATAACATTACCCCTTCCATAATAACTTATTAATATGATAACATACAAACAAAAAATTGTCAAACACAAGTTTTGGTTTTTTTACGATTTTTTAGTCATACCACTCCAATTCCCAATCTATTAGTCTTACAACATCTCCATCTTTAACTCCAGCCTCTTTAAGAGCTTGATTAACTCCTAATCTGTCTAAACTTTTATGAAAATAATGCATTGATTCATTATCCTCTAAATTAACTCTTCTCATAATTCTTTCAATACCAGGTCCATTAACTATAAACATTCCATTTTCCTTAGTTATAGTAAACTCTTCTTTTTCTTCTAATGTATAAATTTTCTTAATATCCTCTACTTCAATTAGATCTTCTTTTGGAAGTGTTTTTAATGTTTTTGAAACATAATCAAGAAGTTCTTTTACACCCTCACCTGTAACAGCTGAAATTTTGAATATCTTCATATTTTTATTTTTTGCTAATGAAACTAATTCATTATATAAATTTTCGTCTTGAATAAGGTCTGCTTTACTAGCTACTATGATTTGAGTCCTATTACTCAACTTTTCACTATAGTTTTTTAATTCATTATTAATAGTATTAAAATCATCTACCGGATTTCTTCCTTCGACTCCAGATACATCAATTACATGTAATAATAACCTTGTTCTTTCAATGTGTCTTAAAAATTGAAGTCCAAGTCCTGTCCCTTGACTTGCACCCTCTATGATTCCGGGTATATCGGCTATTACAAAACTATCTCCATATTCACTTTTTACAACTCCTAAATTTGGCTCTAGTGTTGTAAAATGATAATCAGCAATTTTAGGTGTAGCAGAAGTAACTGTTGATAGGAATGTAGATTTTCCTACATTTGGAAATCCTATTAAACCTACATCTGCCAATAATTTTAATTCTAAAATAAGTTCTTTTTCAATTCCTTTTTCTCCACCTTGTGAAAAATGTGGAGCTTGTCTTGTAGAGGTAGCAAAATGTGAATTACCTTTCCCTCCTCTACCTCCTGGGATAATTAGCTCAGTTTGCCCCTGTTTACACAAATCAGCAAGAACCTTACCTGTTTCTACATCTTTTATTATAGTTCCTAGAGGAACTTTTATATATAAATCTTCTCCACCTTTTCCATAACGGCGACCACCTTCACCATTTTTACCACTTTCAGCTTTAAATTTTTTCTTATATCTAAAATCAATAAGTGTATTAGAGTCTGGATCTACAGTAAAATAAATATCTCCGCCTTTTCCTCCATCTCCACCATCTGGGCCACCTGCTGCAACATATTTTTCTCTTCTGAAAGATACAGCGCCATCTCCGCCATCTCCAGATTTTACTAATATTTTCACATAGTCTGTAAACATTATCTTCTTCCTTTCTAAAAAGAAATTTCTTCCGAAAAACTAACTAATAATTCCTATTTTATCATACACATCTTTCAAAGTTTTTCTAGCAACTTCTGTTGCTTTTTTTGCTCCTTTATTATATATTTCTTCCAAATATTGAGGATTTGCCATAAGTTCATTATATTTCTTATGAAATGGTTCCAATTCTTTTATAATTGCATTTGCAACTGCTACTTTGAAAGTTCCATATCCTTCTCCTTCAAATTCTTTTTCAATTTCTTCCATTGTCTTTTTAGTAAGAATTCCGTATATTTCCATCAAATTACTAATTCCTGGTTTGTTTTCCTCATCATATTTTACAATACCATCTGAATCTGTAACTGCTTTTTTTACTTTTTTCATTATTTCATCTGGCGTGTCTACTAATAGTATAGTATCATTTGGAATTGTACTACTCTTACTCATCTTGCTTTTTGGATCTTGTAATCCCATAATTCTTGCTCCAACTTTTGGAATATATGGTTTTGGTATCTTGAATGTATCTCCGTATAATTTATTAAATCTTTCTGCTAAATCTCTAGTAAGCTCCACATGCTGTTTTTGATCTTCACCTGTTGGCACTAAATCTGCTTGATACAATAAAATATCTCCTGCCATAAGACTTGGATATGTGAATAAACCTGCATTAATATTATCCGCATGTTTTGCTGATTTATCCTTGAATTGTGTCATTCTTGATAACTCTCCCATATATGTATAACAATCTAAAACCCATCCAAGTTCTGCATGTTCATGAACTTGTGATTGTAAAAATATTGTACTTTTATCAGGATCAATTCCTGATGCAATATATGATGCCAATATTTTTAGTGTATTATTTTTTAACTCGTCTGGATCTCTTCTTACTGTAAGAGCATGTAAATTTGCTATCATATAATAACAATTATATTCATCTTGCATTTTAACAAAATTCTTTAAAGCTCCTATATAATTTCCTAATGTTAGGTCACCTGTGGCTTGAATTCCACTTAATATAACTTTCTTTTCCATAATTATCATCCTCTCATTTATAATTAATTATATTTTATAAAAGTTATATTTGCCATCGTTTCCCCACCATATTATTTACAATTAATTTCATATATATCAAAATCCTCTCAAAATAGTTTTTTATTAACTCTTATACAAAATTATAAAGCATTTACAGCACTTTTGCAAGCTTTTTTTTACTTCTGATTATACCATGTAAAACTCCCAGAGGAAGTAAATAACTAATCACAAAAAAAATGTAAGCAAAATGCTTACATTTTATTGATTAGTTATTTACTTCCTCTACAGGATATACACTAACCTTTTTCTTATCTCTTCCTAATCTCTCAAACTTAACTCTACCAGTAACTTTAGCATATAATGTATCATCACTACCTATACCAACATTTGTACCTGGATGAATTTTTGTTCCTCTTTGTCTAACCAATATATTTCCTGCTGGAACCACTTGTCCGTCAGCTCTTTTTAAACCAAGACGCTTAGACTCACTGTCTCTACCATTCTTAACACTACCTTGACCTTTTTTATGAGCCATGTTTTTTCACTCCTTTCAATATTTGGATTTTAATAAATTCTCAAATAGATTTACTATCGCTTATACAATGTAACTATTTTTTAATATTTTTATTAATTCATACAATAGTTTTTACTAATGTTTAAAATAACAATTTATTAAATAGCTATAAATTAAGCTACTGTAATTTTTGTTATTTCAACTTTTGTGTATGGTTGTCTATGACCTTGTGTTCTTCTGTAGTTTTTCTTAGCTTTATATTTGTAAACTAATATTTTTTTAGCTTTACCATGTGCAACTACTTTACCTTCAACCTTTACACCTTTTACATAAGGAGCTCCTACTTCTACTTTACCTTCATTAGAAACTAAAACAACATTATCAAATGATACTGCTTTACCTTCTTCTGAATCTAATTTTTCGAAAAATACTACATCTCCTTCTGAAACTTTGTATTGTCTTCCACAACTTTCGATTATTGCGTACATTTAAGTACACCTCCCTTTATATGTATACTCGCTAAGCATAAAATACTAGGTAGCTAAAAATATTTTTAGCATTTTAAACCCGACTCAGGCGGCTTACAGGTATGTATTTTATCATAATTTATAAGTGATGTCAATGAATTTTTTAAATTTTGTATGAAACCTCTTGCACTTTATGTAACCTCGTGTTATAATATAGTAACATTCTGTAAAATCCCTCTATTGCATCTTAGCATTTACAGTATGAAAAATTTATTAAGAGAGGTGAACACCATGGCCAATTACAAATGTTTGTATTCGCCAGAGGACAAAACGATTTCATCAGTAATAGTTGATTTTGATGGAGAAAAAGATGATCGTATCACTATTACGCGGGAGTACATTTCTGAACTGAACAAATATTTTGCTGTTTCAGAAGATGATACTTCTATCTTCTTTATCATTGCGAGAGCAATTCAATTAAAGAAGGAAAATTATAGAGATATAAACTCATCTACAAAAAAGTATAAGTTTGGCTCCAAAGATGGGTCCTTTCCAAAGGCGTTAGTTTCGCGGATTATGGCTTTAAAAGATCTTATCCCTCTTGAAGTAATCGAAACTTACTTTGGGGATGATGCAAAGATTCAGGACCTGAATTTTTTTCTTAATCACGAAGACATCTCTGAGGTGGCGGCTTGTATTTACGAAGACCTGGACATTTATTGTGGTTTTCTTAAAGAGTTATATTAAGTTTTGTCCCAAAAACGCTGACATACTTGCCAGCGTTTTTTATTTATATATCAAACATTTTATATCTATTTACTAATATTTTCTGCTCCAACAATATCCACAAATTCCTTCAAAATCTCATCACTCATCAAAACACCACCAGCGGAATCAACTTTGTCTCCATTTTGAATATCTATTCTGCAATTATTTCTATCTCCTGCAAAAAACTTTATAATACCTCTTAATCTGTCTTTTTGAGTATCACTTAAATCAGTAATATTAATCTTTAATACATTTGATTTATGAGTATCTTCTCCTTTAAATTCTATAATTTTATTAGCCACAATTTTTACATCTTCATCTTCTCGAATACTAAGTCTTCCTTCAATCAAAACGATATTCTCATCCATTAATATATTTGAACACATTTGATAGCAATTTTCAAAAATTATAATTTCACATTGGCCATATAAATCTTCTATAGTAACAAATGCCATAATTTTATTTGTTTTTGTATATTTTTTCTTGACACTATTTATAATACCTACTATTCTAACCATTTGGCCATCTCTATATTTAGGAATATCATTAAGTTCGCCTTCTTCCACTTCTTGAATCTCTTTCATTCTTATGGTATTGATGGTGGTTTCTTGTTCTATTTTTTCCCTTAATCCCTCTAGTGGATGACCAGAAATATATAAACCTAGCATTTCCTTTTCCATTGATAGTAGTTCTTTTTCAGAATATTCTTTTAAAATAGTGTATTTATATTTCATTTTATCTAATTGATTATTTACACTATTTGACTCAGAATCAGAATTATCTTCTGTACTTCCTCCAAAGGCCAAATCAAACATTGTAACTTGTCCTTTTAAACTTTTTTTACTTGTATCAGATATACTATCTATTATGTCTTCATATGACGCCATCAGAGTACTTCTGGTTTGTTCAAACTCATCAAATACACCTGCTTTTATTAGACTTTCTATGCATTTTTTATTAACAGATTCGTTTTCCATCCTTTCACAAAAATCTGCGAAATCCTTGAATTCACCGCCATTTTGCCTATTACTAACAATAGCATCTACAACACTTGTACCAACATTTTTTATACTTCCTAAACCAAATCTTATTTTCCCATCATCAACAGTAAATCTTGTGAAACTTTTATTAATATCAGGTTTCAATATTTGTATTCCCATTTTTCGACATTCTTCAATATATAGTGGAACTTTATCTAAATTTCCCAAAAAGCTATTTAATGTTGCTGCCATAAATTCTTCTTTATAATATGCTTTTAAATATGCAGTTTGATATGATACTACAGCATATGCTGCTGCGTGTGATTTATTAAATGCGTATTTTGCAAATTCTGCCATCTCATCAAATATAGTATTAGCAGACTTTTCATCAATTCCATTACGAACACAACCAGGAATTAACACATTTCCATCATCATCTACTTGTCCATGAATAAAATATTCTCTTTCCTTTGCCATTACATCTAATTTTTTCTTTCCCATCGCACGGCGAACTAAGTCAGCTCTACCTAATGAATATCCAGCTAAATCTCTAACTATTTGCATTACTTGTTCTTGATACACCATACAACCATAGGTTACTTCTAATATTGGCTTTAGTGCAGGATGAGTGTATACCGCGTGTTCTGGATCTTGTTTATTTGCTATATATCTTGGAATTTGATCCATAGGACCAGGTCTATATAATGAAACACCTGCTATTATATCTTCTAAACAATCTGGCTTTAATTCTTTCATAAAGTTTGTCATTCCTTGGCTCTCAAATTGGAATATTCCCATGCTATCCCCATTTTGCCATAATTTATATACATTAGGGTCATTCATATCTCTATCAAATTTTACATCTATTCCTCTATTTTGTTTAACTAAGTCAATTGTGTCTTGAATAACTGTTAATGTTCTTAAGCCTAGGAAATCCATTTTTAGCAGACCGAAGTTCCTCTAATGTGGTCATTATGAATTGAGTTGAAATTAGTCCATCTCTTACATATAATGGAACATAAGTGTCTACAGGTTCTTTTGTAATTACTATTCCGGCATGCATGTGTTGATGCTTGTCTTGGCAATCCTTCTAATCCCATTGCTATTTCTAATAACTTATGTACTTGAGGGTCATTCTCATATAAATCATTTAACTCTTTATTTTGTTCTAATGCTTTTTTTATTGTAATATGTAATTCATTTGGTATCATTTTCGCAAGTTTATCTGTTTCTGCGTATGATACATCTAATGCCCTACCAACATCACGAATTACCATTCTAGCTGACATTGTTCCAAAAGTAATAATCTGAGAGACATGGTCATGACCATATTTTCTTGCAACATAATCTATTACCTCTTGTCTTCTTTCATAACAAAAATCGACATCAAAATCTGGCATACTTATTCTTTCAGGATTTAAAAATCTTTCGAAAATCAAGCTATATTTTATAGGGTCTATATCTGTTATTCCAATTGTATATGCTACAATTGATCCTGCGCCAGAGCCACGGCCAGGGCCTACTGGAATACCTTGTGATTTTGCATAGTTTATGTAATCCCAAACTATTAAGAAATAGTCTACATATCCCATTTTCTTTATTACTGATAATTCATATTCTGCTCTGTCTAAAATTTCTTGTGTTGTATTTTCTCCATATTTTTTTTGAATACCATCATCACATAATTTTTTTAAATAATCATAGTGTGTCTCGAATTTCTCAGGAACATCATAATTTGGAAGAATTGTATGTCCAAATTCAAATTCAACATTACATTTATTTGCAATTTCTACTGTATTTTCTATAGCTTCTGGAATGTTTTTGAAATAATCTTTCATTTCTTCAGGCGATTTTATATAAAAATCATCTGTTTGAAATCTCATTCTATCTTCATCTGTCATTCGTTTCCCAGTTTGAATGCATAATAAAACCTCATGATTATAACTATCTTCTTTTCTTAAATAATGTGCATCATTTGTAGCAACTAGTTTTATTCCTAATTTTTTAGATAACTGAACTAGCTTTTGATTCAAAATAATCTGTTCTCTTATAGTATTTGCTTGAACCTCTAAATAATAATCATCTCCAAACAAGTTCTTATGCCATAAAGCCACTTCTTCTGCCTTTTCCATACTTCCATTTATAACAGCCTGTGCTAATTCTCCTCCAAGACATGCACTACAGCAAATTAAGCCCTCATGATATTTTTCTAGAATTTCCTTATCAATTCGAGGTTTATAATAATATCCATCAACAAAACCTAATGACACAAGTTTTGAAAGATTTTTATACCCTTCATTATTTTTTGCTAATAATATTAAATGATTATATTTATTATCAATATTTGGCTCTTTATCAAACCTTGTACGAGGTGCAACATACACTTCACACCCAATAATAGGCTTAACACCATTTGCTTTGCATGCTTTATAAAAATCTATTACTCCAAACATTACACCATGGTCTGTTATTGCAATTGCATCCATTCCCAGTTCTTTTGCCCTTACTGGCAAATCTTTTATTCTATTTGCACCATCCAACAAACTAAATTCACTATGCACATGCAAATGTACAAAATCTGACATTTTTCTACTTCCTTCCTTTAACTAATTAAACCTATAAATTTCTGGCCATTTGAACACCTGAAGCTGATGCCATCATCAAACCTCTAGTCATTCCTCCTCCATCACCAATTGAATATAACCCTTTAACACTTGTTTCAAATTTTTCATCAATTAAAACCTTATTACTATAAAACTTGATTTCAGGACCATATAACAAATTATCTGGATTAGCAAATCCTTCAATAATTTTATCCATTTCTTTTATAAACTGTAATATATCAGTCATTGTTCTATATCCAATAGCAAAGGTTATGTCCCCCGGAACTGCTGACTTTAACGTAGGCACTACAGTATTTCTTTCCAATTCTTCTGGCCATGTTCTTTTACCTCTATTTATGTCTCCTAAACGCTGAACTACTACATTTCCCTTTCCTAATTCATTTAAGTTTTTTGCAACATTTCGTCCATACTCAATTGGCTTATTAAATGGATGCTCAAAGTTATGTGATACTAGAATTGCTAGATTTGTGTTAGTACTTTTCTTATCTTTATATGAATGTCCATTTACTAAAGTTAGATTGTTATCATATACTTCTGAAGAAACAAAACCGCTTGGATTTTGGCAAAAAGTTCTTACTTTATCCTTAAATGGATATGGTCTTCCTATGAATTTACCTTCATACATATATTTATTTATATCTTGCATAACTGCATCAGGTAATTCATATCTAACACCAATATCTACTACTCCTGCTCTTGTTTCGATATTATGTTTATTGCACATATCAGATAACCAATTAGCGCCTTTTCTTCCTATTGCAATAATAACTTTATCAGAGTAAAAATTCTCTTGCTCTGCAGATTCATCTTTAGCAGATTTAGTGACTACTCCTTTTACCTTATTATCTTCAATAATTAAGTCTTGTACTATAGTTTGAAACTTCATTGTTATATTATTATCTTCTAAGTATTTTTCTAACTTTCCATATAACTCATGAGCTTTTTCTGTTCCCAAATGTCTTATTGGAATATCAATTAAATTAATGCCTTCTCTTTGTGCTTTTTTTCTGATTTTAGAAACTTCTTCTTTATATTTCACGCCTTCTAACTTAGGATCTGCTCCAAATTCTAAATAAATTTTATCTGTATAATCTATAAGTTTTTTTGTTTCTTCTACCCCAATATATTTATGTAAATTTCCGCCAACATGAATATCATCATCTTCTTCATTATATAATGATAACTTACCATCTGAAAAAGCTCCCGCTCCTGAAAAACCACTAGTTATATTGCAAAAAGGCTTACATTTGGTACATTTTCCAGTCTTTTCTATTGGACAATACCTTTCTTCTACTCGTTTACCTTGCTCAATTAACAAAACATTTTTTGCTTTACCCAATTGAATCAACTCGTATGCACAAAATATGGAACTAGGTCCCATTCCTATTAAAATCACATCATAATTTTTCTTTGAATCCATACTAATTTACCTCCACTTCAACAATTTGATAGGCACAAATGCCATAATGAATTGTAACACTATAAAATCTTAATTAATTCTCCCAAATCTTTTCCCTGTACTTGTGGAATTTTTATTATTTCAAATTTTGATGTTTTATCTCCAAATTTTATTTCTACAATATCTCCAACCTTAACATCATAGCTAGGTTTTACGACCTTTCCATTTACTATAACTCTTCCATTATCAGCAGCTTCATTTGCCACTGTTCTTCTTTTAATTACTCTTGAAATTTTTAAAAATTTATCTAAACGCATTTTGTTCTCCTATTCTAAAAAAATTATACATTATCGAACACGGCAATATCCATATCTGAATTGATAATCCGTATTTCATACTTGAACACCTCTTGTTTCAGATTATATAGTAATTCTGACAGTTTTGCAATATGTATTTAGTAACTTTGAAATTGAACTACTCTACAATGATAAAAAAATAAGGCATGAGAAATAAATTTTTTCATAACATTGTTAATACTAACAAAAGACACCATCATTACGATGGTGTCTTTTGCCGGATTAACTAGTAATAATCCATTTGATGGCTGGCGAATATTTTTCGCCATTAACGCTTTTTGAGATTTGCATTTCCTCCATAACTTCTACCCGAATCTCGAAAGCTGCGAGACTCTCATCAAATCCCTGTTCAGGATAGAGTTTTTTGGACATGCTTTTTTCAAGCTCCAGCCTCTTCTCAACCAAAGTATTAAGCTTACTCATTGGCAGGACATACAATCCCCCATTTTCAAGCTCATATACGGCAACTCCCGATCTTTTGTTCCATCCGTCTGGAGTTTCAATGTTGAGCGTTACATCAAATTGCATCATTTAGCCATTCTCCTTTCAATTTGTTAATTTAATAAATGGTCTTTACATCCGTATAAAATGCAAGTTTAGCCCTATTGCTAAAACTATTACTATTATATCACATTATGTAAAATTTGGCAAATGCTACAATTTCATCTCCTCTTTATTTTATGCTTAATACGATAATTAGATAAACCATCTTTTAAAATATAAAATCAAACTATTGTAATTCCCCACTTAAAATAGTATAATATCCAAAAAAGGAAAGGAAATCTCAAAAAAATGAATAATATAATAGAATTTCTAAAAAAATTACCACAATCCAATATAATAAACTCTTTAATAATCATAATAATAAGTTTTTTTATTTACAAACTATTCTCAAGGATACTCTCAAAAAGTGAAAAGCATGCCATAAACAATAAAAGATTGAACAACAAAGGAAAAACATATTTTAGATTAATAAACAGTGTCTTGAAATACATATTTTTAATAATAACAGTACTGCTTATTCTACAAATAAATGGTGTAAATGTAAGTTCTCTACTTGCAGGTCTAGGAATTCTCAGTGTAATTATTGGTCTTGCAGTTCAAGATGCTCTAAAAGATATAATAAGAGGCTCTAGCATTTTATCTGATGATTATTTCTCAGTAGGAGATATCATAAAATATAATGACATTACAGGAAAAGTTCTAGTAATCGGCTTAAAAACAACTAAAGTACAAGACATACTAACAGACAATATTGTATCTATAGCAAATAGAAATATAGAGCAAGTAGAAATAATTTCTAACTCACTATATGTAAATTTTCCAATGCCCTATGAGGTTTCTATTAACACAGCCGAAAAAGTAATTGATGAAATTGTAAACGAAATAAGTGAATACGATAATGTTGAAGATGTTACATATAAAGGTGTATCCGAACTAGCAAATTCTGGTATTAACTACCTTATTAAAATTACCTGCCCCCCAGAAAAAAAATACCAAATAAAAAGAGATACACTAGGATGTATTCTTCAAATTTTAGCAAAACACAAAATTAACATTCCATACACCCAAATCGAAATTCATCAAAAATAGCTAGTAATCAAAATTTAAAAATTCCTATAGAGTAGTCCAATTAAATAGTTATGTAACGCCGTTAAATATATTAATATGCAGTGGAGTGCGCAGTTTGGCGCCCCCCACCCAATGTCTTTCTCAAAACTCCAACGCCAGCAAACGAACGGAATATTAATATATTTAACGGCGTTACATAACTATTTAATTGGACGGTCTCCTGCAAAAGTCTCATAAACCCAAACAAGACAAATATTTCAACACGAATATTTGTCTTATTTTTTATTTCATCTATATTCATAAAAATTTTTTAGCTATCCATTTTTTCGCATATTCTTCTAATTTTTGTACAAACTATAACTAATGAAATAAAATTGGAAAAAAATCTTATTTTCTAAATTTTATTGAAAAGGAGGAATTTTTTTGGAACATATTGGAGAACA
>CANRGM010000003.1 GCA_947630155.1 uncultured Clostridia bacterium | reverse complement strand
TTTTGGAGTACAGAGAAAATGTTTGATATTCCACATTACAGAGTAAGAGAAAGTAAATGATTTTAAGTAGGAGGAAAATATGAGAGATAAAGCGAGAATAAAACCTTTTTTAGAACGACTTGAAAAGGTATGGAATAAAGTCCCTGACTGGAGATTTGGACAACTTATGTGTAATGTATTAAATTCAATGGATAAAGACCCATTTTATTCAGAAGATGATGAAATGATAAAATATTTTGAAGATTATTTTAAGAATAGATAAAAGGAATCGTAATTATGAAAGTAGGAGGAATAAGATTATGAAAAAAATAAAAGTAATTATATTAATATTAGTATTAATAGGTGGGATGTTATTGATGACAGGTTGTAGACAATCAGAAAGAGTAGCATACAACTTAGGAAAAGATGCAGATAACTTTAATATAACAAGAAGAATAGTTGTTTATAATGCAAGAACGGACAAGATCATATTTGAATTAATAGGAAATTTTAGCTTAGAAAATAATAGTGAGCATGAATTGGAGATAATATGTGAAGTATCTGAAAATGTATATAAGAAACACTTTATATATCTAAATGAAAATGTATTATATGTAGTAGAAGATATGAGTGGAGCATATGTGGACAAATATCACTATGAAGTAAATTATACACCAGAGATGATAGTACCATTTACATTAGTTAATAAAGATTAGGTGAAAATCATGACAAAATCTGCTAAAAGTATATTAAAAAAGGATGTTAAAAAATATCAGCAGTTAGCAGAATATACGCAAGAAGAAGAGAATAGATACATATATCAAAGAGTTGCTGATTATATTGAAAACTTGATAGAGAAAGTAAGTGATAAAAAAAGTAGGAGATGGTAGGAAATGCAAATAAATTATGAAAATATAACAATAGAGAATATACAGAATGCAATTAAAACTGGTTATATAACAGAAATTGTATGTAATGCTGATAGTAAAACTTTAAATTTAGAAATTTTAGAAGTATTTAAAAGAACTATGCAGTCTGTTGCTAATGTAGTGTTGGAATTAAGTAAAAGTATTTGTGAATCTATATATAAAAATTTGCCACATTTACAAAACAAAACGATTAGCAAAAAAAGATTTATGAAATTATTGCAAAGTGAAGGAATACAAAGAAACACAATTGATAAAATTGTGAAAGATAATAAAAAACAGTATACATATGCTAGATATTATGAAGTATTATATAAATTAAAATTGAAAAAATGAGAAATGAACTCAATAACCAGAAAATAGGAGGTGTATGTAAAAATGGTAATAATTAAAGCAATATTTATATTTTTTATAGGTTTTTATGCTTTGTCAAAAATAGTGGATGGAATGAATAATAAGTACATAGATAATAAGGGCAGAATTATGAATTTAGTAGAAATAGTTGCTAGTGTTATATTGACATTTATTATATTTAAAATTTAGGAGGTGCAAAATGAGTAAAGATTTAAAGATATTTACAAATAATGTAGAACAAGAAGCAGTAGAACAAATTAATTTGCTATTACAACAAGATCCATTTAAAAACTGCAAAGTAAGAATAATGCCAGATGTACATGCGGGGAAAGGCTGTGTCATTGGATTTACAGCAGATTTAGGAGATAAGGTTATACCTAACATAGTAGGTGTAGATATAGGCTGTGGTATGCTTTGTGTTGAATTAGGTAAGATAGAATTAGATTTAGAAAAGTTAGATAATACAATACGCGATGTTATACCAGCAGGAAGAAATATAAGAGAACACAAACTAATAGAGTTTCCTAAAATAAATGAATTGTATTGTTTGAGAGAATTAAAAGAAACAAATAAATTTAATAGAGCAATAGGCACACTAGGTGGAGGAAATCATTTTATAGAAGTAGATGAAGATGACGAAGGCAATAAATATTTAGTCATACATACAGGCTCAAGAAATATGGGAAAACAAGTAGCAGAATATTATCAAAATCTTGCAATAGAACTATGTTCTGGTAAAGAAGAAATGTATCAAAGGAAAGAGGAGATAATAAGAACATACAAAGAGCAGGGAAGAAAAGCAGAAATACAAAAAGCATTAAAAGAATTAGAGAATCAATATAAAAATAACAATCCTAAAATTCCAAAAGATTTATGTTATTTAGAAGGTAAATATAGAGAAATGTATTTACACGATATGAAGATATGCCAAGAATATGCTAGGTTGAATAGATTATATATAGCACAGCAAATATTAGTACATTATGATATTTTAGTTGCTGTAAAAATTTTAAGCGGAAGAAATTCGTTAATTAAAAATATGGCTGATTGGCAAAGATATACATTCTCATTTATTCCAGGATTGGTAGAAAAAAGTTTTGAAACAATACACAATTATATATCCTTTGAAGATAATATAGTACGTAAAGGTGCTATATCTGCAAAAAAAGGAGAACGAGTGTTAATTCCAATAAACATGAGAGACGGAAGTATTATTGCAGTTGGAAAAGGTAATAACGACTGGAATCAATCAGCACCACACGGAGCAGGTAGAATAATGTCAAGAATGAAAGCAAAGGAAACATTTAATTTAGAAGAATTTAAAGAAAGTATGAAGGGCATATATTCTACAAGTATATTAGAAGAAACAATTGATGAAGCACCATTTGTATATAAACCAATGCAAGAAATTATAGATAATATAAAAGATACTGTAGAAATTAAACAAATAATTAAACCAATTTATAATTTTAAAGCAAAAAGCTAGGAGGTAACTGATGACAAAAGAAGTTTTAATAAAGTTATTAAAAGAATATAAAGAAAATATAGCTAAATTAGAATTGAGAAAACGAGATAAGAGAAAATGTGAGAAAAGATTAAGACAATACAAAACTATAGAGACATCTACTACAGCAAATTTGGGCATAAATTCTGATATACATAGTAAAAATCAGATAAGTAATAAAGTAGAAAAAGCTGTTTTGGACACAATAGAAATTAATGAAAAAGAAAAACAAGAAGCGGAAGAGAAGATAAAAGAATATGAAAAGGAAATAGAAGAATTGAAAGATAAAGTAGAAGAAACATCTATAAGATTGTCAGCATTGAAATACAAAGAGAAAGAAATACTATTTGCTTTTTATGTAGAAGGTAGAAGTTATGAAGACATAGGAAATAACCTTTTTTTCAAATTATTTAATCAAACAAGAGATTCAGAAGCTATAAAGAAAATCGTGGAAAAAGCGACCATAAAAATGATAAATTTATAAAAATTACCTGTTTTTTACCTGTTTTTTACCTTGTTTTTATAAAAGTTATTATAGTATAATTATAATAGCTAGAAAAGTTGATAACGAATTGTCAAAACTTTTTAGTAAAAGTTAATAAGGTCTCATACAAAGAGTTGATTAGCCAAGTGCAGTCAGCTCTTTTTATATAGAGCATAAGGAATAAACAAAAACCGCAAAAATGTTGACATAATGTAAAAAGTATGATATTATAAAAATACAGTCATAGACTGAATAAATTAAAAGGGAGTGCTTAATATGAGCAAAAGTCATTCTGATCATGGTCGGTACGATGGAAAGTATGGTGACAAAACTGTAACGTGGACACAAACACAGAAACAGGATGCGTCTTTCTCCCAGTACAACGTAAAAAACGTTGAAAACGGAGATCATAGTTTCACTAACACCAGAACCGGTGTAATGGGAACTGCACTTGGTGATTACAGACCTGGCAGAGACAAGAAGTAATCCCGTCAAGCAACAAAAAAAGATAAAGAGCTGATTTAATATCAGCTCTTTATCTTTTGATATAAATATTATAAAGCATAATTTACTAATTAACAATACTAGATAAGTTAATATACAGAAAAAAATAAAAGAACCTCCTTAAATCAAGTAATTAGTGTATGCCGATTCTAGTTAAGGCTTAAATATAAGATAGTATGTAGAATATAGAAATAATCAATTACTGGTCTTAACGCGAGTAATATCACGGTTCGTTAAAGCAAGCCTGTTAAAAGAAAGAACTTATGCCATAGGTAGAGTTGAGCTACCTTATATTTTACATAGTGTTTTATAAAAATAACAAGGAAGTGATAACATGTCATTTCAAGAATTATGTAATAAATATAAAGAAGAAGTATGTCCATATTGTACCCAACAAGGAGAATGCAATATATGTAAAACTATAGATGGAGTGAGGTGCAGTGGATATAAAAATAAACGAATAGGAAGTGAATCAATAGAAAATGAATGATATTATTGTAGCTTTAATAAGTCGGATTATGTGTTGCTGTACCAGCAATACTGACTACAATTATGAGTAGTAAAAAAAGTCATAATCTAATTGATTTTAAAATTACACAACTTGAAAAAAAAGTTGATGATCAAACAACAGCTTTAGCGAGAATTTATGATTTAGAAAAATCAAATGCAATACAAGATAAACAGATAGAACTTATATATAAAAAAGTTGAAGAACTAGAAAAAAAGAGGTGAAAGTAATATGAAAGAATACAAGAAATTCTTTAAATGTGCAGGGATAAGAGCTGTTAAAACTATGGCTCAAACAGCAATATCACTAATTCCTATGCGGAGTTAGTATTAATGAAGTGGGTTGGTTAGCAGTTATTGGAACATCAGCTTTGGCAGGAGTATTAAGTATATTAACTAGTATTGCAACGGGCTTACCAGAAGCAGAAGATAATATAAAATAAAAGAAGTGATGAGTTATGGCTAAGAGTAAATACGAAACACATGTAAAACCCCGATTTGATGAAATAGAGAAATGGGTAAGTGAAGGTGCAACGCAAGAAAATATTGCAAAAAAATTAGGAATTTCAGTAAGGGCTTTATTGAATTATTTAAGAGATTATTCAGATTTTGCAGACTTGTTTAAAAGAGGCAGGAAGGACTTAGTAGCACAGCTCAGAGGAGCCTTAATTACAAAAGCTTTAGGATTTAATCAACTTACAAAAAAAGCTATAAAGTGCAAAACAATTGATTATAAAGATGGGAAAAAAGTTAAGGAAAAAGAAGAAGTAATATTTTATAATGAAGAATCATATTTCCCACCTGATGTTGCGGCACTTAATTTAGCACTTAAAAATTATGATAAGAAAAATTGGAGTAATGATTGGCAACATTATGAACTAAAGAAACAAGAGTTAGAAATAAAAAAGAAAATAGCAGAAGAAAATAATTGGTAAGGAGAGATAGAAAAATGGCAGATAAGAAAACATATACAATAAATGAAGATTTGAGTTTGTCTGAATCAATGACAAAGACACAAATTGAAAATAAAATTAAAGAAAGTGTTAATAACCAAGCAGGAATTTATAAATTGTCCCCCAAATCTCCTACTCCAATGTATGCAGGTACTGATACTGCTACTGAGGTTACTATACAGTTATCTGATAAAGTAACTAATTATGATTATTTAATAATACATGTGGATGGATTAAGTGGGCGATTTGATAGAAAATATATAATAGAACCAAATGAAACAAGTCTTGCCCCAAATACAAACTTGAGGGGACATTGGACGGGAG
The DNA here is from genome assembly GCA_947630155.1 of uncultured Clostridia bacterium. Classification (GTDB taxonomy): domain Bacteria; phylum Bacillota; class Clostridia; order TANB77; family CAG-508; genus CAG-492. The sequence goes on along the minus strand of CANRGM010000003.1, from coordinate 37,401 downwards.
GCTTGTTTGTGTTAAATAATTACGATATTGGTTATTCTAGAAGAGCTTCAAGTTATGTATTACTAGGTATAACTATATTTCTTAATTCGGACTTAACTTCATTAAGAATAACACGTGACCTTGGATTAAAACTTCCAGACTTAACAAAATTGGATGCTACTTATGATGAAGTTACAATAGACGGAGTGTATGGAGTTAAATTATATTAATATATGTATACATTAAATAATTTTTATAAAAGTAAAGAATGGGAAGATTTACTAAATCAACTAAAATTAGAAAGACTAGTAGATGGACAACTTATATGTGAACATTGTGGTAAAAGTATAGTAACTAAATATGATTGTATAGGACATCACAAAATAGAACTTACAGAAGCTAATGTAAATGATTATAGTATAAGTCTTAATCCGAACAACATAATGCTAATACACTTTAAATGTCATAATCAAATACATCAGCGATTTGGATATGAACCACCTAAAAAAGTATATATAGTCTATGGTTCACCATGTGCTGGCAAGTCTACTTGGGTTAATAGTGTAGCTACTGATAATGATATTATAATTGATATAGATAAGATATGGGAATGTATTAGTGTATGTGATAAGTATCATAAACCTAACCGACTAAAAGCTAATGTATTTGGATTAAGAGATACATTACTTGACCAAATTAGAATGAGAGTTGGTATGTGGCACAATGCTTATATAATTGGTACATATCCTCTAAAAATGGATAGAACAAGACTGGCACAACGACTAAATGCAGAGCTAATATACATTGAATGTGATAAAGAAACTTGTTTAAATCGTGCAAAGAACAAAGAGTGGAAAGAATACATAGAAGAATGGTTTGATAAATTTCAAGAATAGAAAAAGACTTTAAGTGTAAAAAAATATGCTTAAAGTCTTTTTCATATTCCCCCCTATGGTCTCAAGAATTTCTAACCTTGGGGGACTGTAACGGGGAGGTATTTTTTACCCGAAAGGAAAAAATGAAATTTTTTGAAAAATTTTGATAGAACTTTTAAAAAGATAGGTGAAGATAATGGAAAGAAGAAAAATTTTAGAAGACATATTTAAGGACATTGACCAAAATCTAAAAAAATTAGTAGAACCTCTGATAGATGAGGTTATTTTTTTGGAAAAACAGATGTCAGAGTTAAAAAAACTTCCTTTTATTAGAGTTCATCCAAAAGATCCATCAAAACAAGAAACTACGAAAGCTGCTAAACAATATAAAGACTTATCTCAAAGTTATATGAACGCAATTAGAATCTTAACTTCAGTTCTTTGCAAAGAAGAAACATCTGAAGAAGATCCAGTAAAAAAATGGTTGGAGATTAGGAAAGATGTATAGGAACTATTTGACACAATATTACGATGAAATAAAACAAGGGAAAATTATTGCTGGATTAGAATTAAAAACTGAATTGAAAAAATTAGTTGATGATTTAGATAATACTAAATACAGATATGAAACAAAAGAAGCATATCTAAGAATTGATTTTATGGAAAGTCTATGCTTACAAAATAAAAAGCCTTTTTTCAACAAGCCATTACAACTTCTATTATGGCAAAAAGCATTCATTGAAGTTTGCTATTCATTTAAGAAATATAGCGAAGAACAAAAGAGATGGATTAGGCGTTTTCAAGATATTATTTTACTGATAGCAAGAAAAAATGGAAAAACAACAATGATGGCAGCAGATGCACATGCAGATTTGCGAATTGGTGATGGCGGAATGGACATAGTTTGTGCGTCAAATGATGATAAGCAAGCAAGTCTATTATGGAATGAAGTTGGAGGTATGCGAAAGCGCATAGATCCGAAGTCTAAATGGACACATCAAAATCAAAGCCAAATTGAAAATAAAAGCAATGGTACAAAAATCTTTAAAATGTCTAGTAAAACACAGAATAAAGATGGTCGTAATATTGATAAAGCATATTTTGATGAAAGTCATGATGCAAAAGATGATGAAATAGCAGCAGCTTGTCAAAAATCTATGTCTGTTAAAGATGAGCCTCTGTTTATAAATTTAACGACAGAAGGATTTGTGAATGATGGGTATCTTGATAACAAACTAATATATGCTAGAAAAGTTTTAAATGATGAAATAGATGATGATACATTTCTACCTTGGCTATACACACAAGATAGTGAAGAAGAGATTTGGCAAGATGAACAAAGTTGGTATAAATCAAATCCATCCTTGGGAGTAATTAAAAAATGGAGCTATTTAAGAAATGAACTTGCTAAATCTAAGGTTGACAAATCAACTCGTATGCATACTATGTGCAAAGACTTTAATATTAAACAAAATAATGCTGTAGCATGGCTAATGTATGAAGATTTTAATTATCCGACTGAAGCGTTTAATTTAGAAGACTTTAGAGGTGCTTTTTGCTTAGGTGCAGTTGATTTATCAGCAACAACTGATATGTGTAATGCAAAAATATTACTAATGAAACCAAATGATAAAACTAAGTATATATATACTCATTATTGGATATTAGAGAAAAAACTTACTGATAGCAATGATAAGTCAGCAGGAGCGGAATATCAAAAATGGGCAAGAGATGGATTACTTACAATTCACGAAGGCAATGAAATAGATATTTCTAAAATTGCAGATTGGTTTTATCAATTATACAAAGATTACAATATAAAGCCTTATCTAGTAGGATATGATCAAAGATTTTCTAAAACATTTGTAGATAGAATGAGCGATTATAGCTTTCAACTTGAGATGATTTTACAAGGCAAAGTTTTGAGTAATGCAATGAAATATGTAGAGGCAGATTTAAAAGATCAAGTAATAAATTACAATGAAAATGAAGTAGATAAATGGTGCCTAGGAAATTCAGCAATTGAAATGGATAATTTAGGAAATATCATGTGTATAAAAGTAAATAATCAAGCATCAAAAAGAATAGATGGAGCGGTAACATTAATTATTTTGTATGAAGTATTTAGAAGATACCGCTCAGAATTTATGCAATTAGTGAGGTGAGAAAAATAGGAGTTTTAATTGATTTTATAAATAAATTTAAAACACAAAAAGAAAACAAAGTTCTTTCAAAAATGTTAAATGGATATATGCCAATATTTACACAATTTGGACAAGACATATATGCAAGTGATGTAGTTCAACAGGCTATAAGTTGTATTGTTTTTGAATTAAAGAAATTAACACCACAACACATAAGAACAAATGGAGCGGACCCAATACCAATTAATGATTCAATAATTCAAAGACTTTTAAATCAGCCAAATGAACGAATGACAACAAGTGATTTTCTGGAAAAAGTATTTTGGCAATTATTTCTTAATTACAATAGTTTTATAATACCTACATATATTACAGGATTCGATGATGAAGGAAATAAAGTAAAAAAATATACAGGATTATATCCAATACAACCAATTGATGTGCTTTTCTTGCAAGATAATTCAGGAAAATTGTTTGTAAGATTCAAATTTCTTAATGGTTTTGAAACAACTTTAAAATATAGTGATGTTATACATATTAAATACAAATTCTCTATTAATGAATTTATGGGTGGAGATAATAGTGGGCGACCAGATAATAAGGCTTTACTAAAAACATTAGAATTGAACGATACATTATTACAAGGGGTATCAAAAGCACTAAAAAGTTCTTTTTCTATCAATGGTGTCGTTAAATATAATACACTTATGGATGATGGCAAAATGGAAAAAGCGATTCAAGAATTAGAAGAGCATCTGAAAAATAATGAAAGTGGATTTTTACCACTTGATATTAAAGGAGAATTTATTCCGTTTCAAAACAAAGGACAATTAATAGATGACAAGATTTTAAAGTTTATAGATGAAAAGATATTAAGAAACTATGGAGTATCTTTGCCGATACTAACTGGAGATTTTACAAAAGCACAATACGAAGCATTTTATCAAAAAACACTCGAACCATTGATTATCAATATTTCACAGATTTTTACAAAAGTGTTATTTACGGATAGAGAAAAAGGATTTGGAAATAAAATTAAATTTTATCCACATGAACTAATATTTATGGATACAGGGCAAAAAATTGAGTTATTTAACTTATTAATTGATAGTGCAAGTTGTTATAAAAATGAAGCAAGAGTTGCGTTTGGAATGCAACCACTTCCAGAGCTAGCAGGACAATTAGCAATGTCAAGTAATAAAACAAATGCTGAAAATAATAAAAAAGATGACAATAAAGATGAAGGAGATGACTAATTTGACAATAAAAAAGAATAAGGTAAGAAAACAAAGTCAAAATGAGCTAGTAACAAGACAATATACGGCTACATTTAGAACTGTAGAAGATAGTGAAAATGAATCAATAATAGAAGGTATTCCAATTGTTTTTAATCAAAATACGAAATTACAGGATTGGGCTGGAGAGTATTATGAAAGAATAGATCCGCATGCATTAGATAATGCAGATTTAAAAGATATAAGATTATTTATAAATCATGATACTAATAAAATAGCTCTAGCTAGAACGAAAAATGGTAAAGGAACTATGTCTTTCAACATAGATGAAGAAGGATTACATATTAAAGCAGTATTAGATACTGAAAACAATCAAGAGGCACGAAGTTTATACTCTGCAATAAAACGTGGAGATATGGATGGAATGTCTTTTATGTTTAGAATAAAAAGTCAAGAATGGCTTGACTTAGATACCGACTGCCCTACAAGGGTAATAAAAGAGATTTCAATAGTTCATGAGGTTAGTGTTGTGAATTTTCCAGCGTATCCTCAGACTTCAATAGATGCAAGAGATAATTCAGAGGAAACTGAATACTCACCTTTGGCGGAAGCCAGAAAAGCATTATCAGAGGAAACTGATACAAGAAGTAAAGAATTGTTAGAAATAGAAAAAATGAAAAATCAAAATTTATTAAAATTAGGAGGAATTTAAAATGTTAAAGTATTTAAAAGATTTATTAGCAAAAAGAAAAGCTAAATTAGAAAATTTACAAAAAAGAAACCAAGAATCTGAAAGTTTAGATGAAGTAAGAAGTTTAGGTGTAGAAATCTCAGAAGTAACTGAGGAAATAAGAGGATTAGAAGCAGAAATTGATAAGTTAGAGAAAGCAGAAATAGCAAAAGCAAATGAAGAAAGAAGCGGATTTGATCCAAATAAGGCTTTAAATGTAATTCAAAATGCTCAAATGGACCAAGGACAAAAATCAGAACGTTCAAATGATGAAGACTTACTTTCAACAATGGAGTATAGACAAGCATTTAAACATTATGCTCAAACAGGAGAAAGAACAGCTAGATTAAATGAAATTTTAACTCAATATAAAATAGAAAAAAGAGATGCTGGAGAAGTGACTAGTGAAGAGTTAGGAGTTCTAATTCCACACACTGTATTACAAGAATTAATCAAAGGAATTGAAAAATCTTGTGGTCAACTTTCATCAAGAGTTCGTATGTTGAATATTCCAGGAGGAGTTGAATTTCCAATTGGAGAATTTGAAGCAACATTTACTTGGGGTGGAAAAGAAGGAAACGACAAGGAACATGGAGTTAGCGAAGAACAAAAGGTTAAGGGAGTTACTGGAAGTGTAACATTCTCATATCATATTGGAGAAATAAGAATAGCTCAATCATTATTACAAAGTATTTTAAGTGTAGAAATATTTGAAAAGGAATTATTAAATGCATTATTAACAGCATATCTAAAAGCTAGAGATGTAGCTGTTTTAAAAGGTACAGGAGAAAATCAACCTACAGGAATTTTAACAGATGTCGCAGCTGGACTACAAAGAGTTCCAACAGAAAACATAATAGAATTTTCTGAAGATGAGATTTCAGATTGGACAGCGTGGGAAAAGAAATTATTTGCTAAGATACCTATTGGAATGGAAGGAGAAAATCCTGAATTTGCAATGGCAAAGCAAACATATGTAAGTAATTTATGTACAATGAAAGATGCTAATGGACAACCAATCAAAAAAGCAGGTTTTGATGTTAGCGATAGACAACATAAATTTAATGAATATTCTGTACTTAGAACAGAGCAAGATTTATTCAAATCATTTGATTTATGCTCAAATGGAGAAGTTTTTGGTATTTTCTGGGTACCTGAGAAAGCATATGGTATTAATTCAAATATGACATTTGGTTATAAGAGATACTTTGATGATGATAAAAATAAATGGATCACAAAAGGATTAGTAATTTTAGATGGTAAGCCATTAAATACCAATTATGTTTATATATTAAAAAAAAAGATAAGCGCATAAACAGTGTGGTGGAAATAAATGTACCAAGCGATACTACTACAGTTATGAATAAACAAGCAAAAGATGTTCAAACTGGTATACAAGTGTCAGAAGATAATAAAGTAACTGGTACATCACTATATGTAGAAGGCATTGAAAATGCTGGTGGAGATGGAAACTATTTAGTTTTAGAATTTCCACAAGCTAAAAATGCCAAGAACAAAGTAGTTTGCTCTTATGAAAGTGGAAGTCCTACTACATTAAGTACTACTGATTATCTGTATCTTATAAAATTAAATAAGAAAAAACCTATTACAATCACTATAACAGGTGAAGTAGAAGCAACAAGAACACTTGATATATCAGAAGTAGTTTTAAATCCTAAAGATGAATAGGAGGTATATGTAATGTCTAGAAAAAAAACAGAAAAAATAGAAGATGAAAAAGGTCATATTGAAAATTTCACTATGATTGTTGACATTGAATTTACGGATAAATTTAATAGTAAAGAATATAAAAAAGGCGATGAAATTTCCATTACTGATGAAGATAGAAAAAATGACATAATTGCTAGAGGACTAGCACATATTAAGGAATAGTTGAGGTGATTGATATGTTAGAAAAAGTAAAAGCTTATTTAGGTATAACTGGTACATATCAAGATACTACAATACAAAGATATATTGATGAAGTTATACAATTTCTATTAGAAGGTGGAGTTGCTAAAGAAGTTGTTGAATCTGATACAAGTGTTGGAATTATAGCAAGAGGAGTAGTAGACCTTTGGAATTATGGAAGTGGAGGGACCTCATTAAGTCCCTATTTCATACAAAGAGCAACCCAATTAAGTTATAAAGACACAGCGGAAGATGGTGAAGATAATGGCTAATTATAGACCTAGTTTAGAAAACACAATACCACTAGTATTGCTAGTACCTGAATATAAGAATATAAGTGGTGTAAATAAAAAAATTTACCCAAGTGTTGAAGAAACATTGAAACAAAAAGATGAACAAGGTAATCCTATTCATCTTTTTTTTGGCTCTTTTAAAACATATGGAGGTACTGAAAGGGATGTAAATGGTGTTTATTCAATAGAAGATACTGCTAATATAGAAACATGGTATAGACCGGACATAAAGTCAGAATGTAGAATAGCAAGGGCAGATGATGGAGCTATATTCGACATTATCAATGAACCAGAAGACCTAAATCAAAGACATCAGTTTTTATTATTTAAAGTAAAACGTATCAAAGGTGGTGCTTAATATGGGAAGTAAACTAAAGCTTGAATTTGATGGACTAGATAATGTAATACAAAGGCTTACAAAATTGGGAAGTAATGTTAAAGGAACAGCAGAAAAAGCACTAAAAGAAAGTCATAAGATTGTTACAGATAAAGCGAAAAAGGCAATACATCCTCATCATTTAACAGGTGCCACCGAAAAAAGTATATATTCACCACCAGAAGTCAATTGGGCAGGTAATATAGCAAGTGTGCCAGTTGGATTTAGTATTCGAAATGGAGGACTTGCACATATATTTTTAATGTATGGTACTCCAAGAATAAAAAAAGATCAAAAGTTATATAATGCATTCTTTAGTAAAGCTACAAAGGATGAAATAAAAACAATACAAGAAGATATATTCTATGATGAATTGAGGAGGTTGAATGGCTAAAGATGAAAGATTTATTAATTGATACATTGAAAGAATTTAACTATCCAATTTTCTTGCAAGGTTCATTAAGTGAAGATGAGGCATATCCAGACAGCTTTTTCACATTTTGGAATAATGATACAGATGGAAATGAGTTTTATGATAATGAAGAACATAGCTATATTTGGGATTTTGATTTGAATTTTTATTCAAATGATCCAGAGTTAGTAAACACAGAATTATTAAAAGCTAAAGAACTATTAAAAAATAAAGGGTTCATTGTAACTGGTAAAGGTCATGATGTTGCAAGTGATGAACCCACACATACAGGACGTGGAATACATGTACTTAAAATAGAAAGATAAAAGCTACTGACATATTAGTGTCAGTAGCTTATTTAAATATATCAAAAAGGAGGAATTTATTAATGGAGAATAAGCTAGAAATCGAAGAATACAGAGGTGTTGAAGGGCTTGTTGCTGCAGAAGTAACAAGTGATACAAGCGAAGCATACGAAACAGGAGATGTATTTCCTATTGCGGGTGTTGCAGAAATATCAAAAACATCTGAAGGTTCAAGTGAGAGTCATTATTATGATAATAAACCAGCTATAGTAATTACAAGCGAAGGAGCAGATACAATAAACATTAGTGCATCAGCAATACCTCTTGACGTTTTAGGAAAAATAACTGGACAAGTATATGATGAAACAACAGGAGCATTAATTGAAGGTGAAAGAGAAACTAAGTATTTTGCTATAGGGTATATCACAGAGAAAACTAATGGCGATAAGGTTTATGTATGGAGATACAAAGGAACATTTAATAATCCTGATCAAACAAATAGCACAAAAAACGATGGTACAGATGCAAATGGTCAAGAACTTGTTTATACAAATATTACTACTACTCATAAATTTGCTAAGAACAAAAATAAAGGTGCAAAAGCACTTAATGTTGATTTAGGAAAAGATTTAGCTAATGTTGAAAAATTCTTTGAGACAGTTACAACACCAGATACTTTACAAGCAAAAGCTTAAAGTTTAGAACTTTAGTCTACATAAACAACACGTGAAAATCAATTTTAAGACATTTTTAGAAGCAAGGGCATATAAACCCTTACTTCCATGGAGGACAACGGAATATTACGCTTTTAATTATGACCTATCTCATAATTAAATTACTCCATAAAATTTTATATAGATAGGAGAAATTATTATGGAATTAAAATTAAATATATATGATGATGATGACAATATAGTTAAAACATACACAAGAGAAGGATATAGAATAAAATTTGGAGTAGCTGAGGATTTAATTAATGCATTAAATTTAGATGGTTTAAAGACAAATGATAATGTGGAATTAGTAAAAGTTGCTAGTCAAGTAGTTATGAATAGTTTTGAGATTATCAAACCATTACTACAAAGAATTTTTAAAGGCTTAACAGATGAAGAACTAAAAAATACAGAAATATCAGAGATTGTTGTAGTTTTAATAAATGTTGTTAAATTTTCAATGAATGAAATAAAAAAAGGTGTTAAAGGAAAAAACTAAATGAGGGTGATAAGAATGTCACCCTTTATCAAACTTTTTTCGAGTTAGAATTAACATTATGTGAAATTTTTCCAAGTTTATCACCTTTTGACATTAGAGAGAAAAGCGCATATGAGGTTTTTCTGCTGCTTAGAAGATTAAATGACAATTCAAGTAGAAAAAGTAAAAATAAAAAACAAAAAATAAGAAGACCAGCAGGCGATGATTGGTTTTAAAAATAAATAATTAGAGGGGCAAAAGAAAAGGTACATAAGATTCTTATGTGCTTTTTCTTTTGCCCCTCGTTCGTTAGAGAAGGTGAAAAAATGCCAGGAAAAGGTGAAGACATTACAACTAAATTTAAAGCAGATATATCAGAATTTAAGAAAAGTATAACAGAAGCTAACAATATTCTAAAAATTAATAAATCACAAATAAATGTTGTAAATTCTGAAATGAAAGCTTTTGGGACAACTTCTGATAGTGTAAAAAAAGCACTGGACATAATGCGTTCTAGTCTAGAGCAACAGAATGCAAAGTTGAAAGCATATCAAGAGCAATTAAAAACAGCTCAAAAATATGAAAAAGATGCTACTACAAATGTTTCAAATTTAAAAACGGCTTTAGAAAATGCTAAAAAAACATATGGGGAAAATTCAGAAGAAGTCGAAAAGCTAGAAAAAGAATTAAGTGCAGCAGAGAAAACAGAAAGTGCAATGAAAAGTCAAGTATCTAATTTGACTAGCACTATGAATAATCAACAAGCTACTATTAATAATACAACTGATGAGATTAATAAACTCAAAGGGAATTTAACACTTGTTGAACAGGCAGAGAAAACAGCAGCTAAAGAAGGCAAAACTGTAGATGAAGTTTTAGATGGTGTGAACGAATCTGCAAGAGATGCTGGAGACGGATTTACTATAATGAAGGGTGCGTTAGCTAATTTAGTTGCAGATGGAATTAGAAAAGCTATCGATGGTTTAAAAGAATTTGCAAAAGAAATGATTACAACAGCAGCAGAGGTTAAAGCTGAAAATTCTCAATTTGAACAGACCTTTGGTGATATGGGAGATCAAGCTGAAGAAATGGTTAAACGTGTTGCCAATAATACAGGTATTTTAGATACAAGACTAAAAACAACCGCAGCTAACATTTATGCGTTTGCACGCTCAAATGGATCAGATATTACAACTGCTATGAAATTAACAGAAGAAGCATTGCAATCAGCAGCGGATGGTGCAGCATATTATGATCGTTCACTTGAAGATAGTGCTGAAACTTTACAATCATTTTTAAAAGGTAACTTTGCTAATGACGCAGCCTTAGGTGTTTCTGCAACTGAATTTACAAGAAATGCAAAAGCAACAGAATTGTTTGGCAAAAAATATAACGATTTAACTGAAATTCAAAAACAACAAACACTTTTAAAAATGGTAACAGATAGTCAAAAAGTTTCAGGTGCATTTGGTCAAGCAGCAAGAGAGGCTGATGGCTGGGAAAATGTACAGGGAAACTTAAATGAAACATGGAGGCAATTTCAAGCAAACGTTGGAACACCATTTCTTGAAGCTCTAATCCCAGTTATTCAGGAGATTACAGAAAGTTTTCACGAATGGGCGGAAAGTGTTGATTGGGAAGCCTTTGGTGAAAAAGTAAAAGAAATTGCTAATAAGATAAAGGACGGATTTAAATGGATAATTGACAATAAAGATATTTTAATTGCAACTGTAGCAGGTATTATAGCAGGGTTTGCAGTAGCAAAAATTGCTGGATTTGTTACAATGATGATGAATGTTGTAAAAGGAATTAAGGCAGCAGCTACTGCACAAGGCTTACTGAATGCAGTTATGTCGGCAAATCCAATCGGATTAATTGTTACAGCAATTGGGTTATTAGTGACTGCATTTACATATCTATGGAATAAATCAGAAGGCTTTAGAAAATTCTGGATTGGCTTATGGGAAGGAATTAAAAATGTTTGTGAACCAATAATTAAAGCAATTGGTGAATGGTTTTCATCTGTATGGGAAGGTATAAAGAAGGTTTGGGATACCGTACAACCGTATTTTAAAGCAATTTGGGAAAGAATAAAAACTGTTTTTACACCAGTAGTTGAATATTGGAAAGCAATATTTGAAGGAGCATGGAATGCTATAAAATTGGTTTGGGATACAGTTGTAAGCTATTTTAAATTAATTTGGGAAGGTATTAAAACTGTATTTGCAGTAGTTAAAGACATTCTGAGTGGAAATTTCAAAGATGCTTGGGACAAAATTAAAGAATATTGGGGAAAAGTTGGAGAGTATTTTCAAGGAATTTGGGATGGAATTAAGAAAGTTTTCGAGCCAATAACAAACTGGTTTAGTAATACATTTGGTGGAGCATGGGACGCTATAAAAAATGTTTGGAACATAGTGTCTACATGGTTTGATGAAAATGTAATAAAACCTATAGCAGAATATTTTACTAATATGTGGAATGAAATTAAAGGCTTTGCTGAGAGTACATGGAACTCAATAAAGGAAATTTGGGAAGTAGTTTCTAGTTGGTTTAATGAGAAAATTATACAACCCGTTGCAAAGTTTTTTAGTGGAATGTGGGATGGATTAAAAAATGGTGCCAAAGGTGCTTGGGAAGGAATTAAAGGTATTTTTGGTAAAGTCAAAGAATGGTTCGAAGAAAAATTTACACAGGCATGGACAGCTGTTAAGAATGTATTTTCAACCGGCGGTAAAATTTTTGATGGCATTAAAGAGGGTATAGCAGATGCATTTAAAAATATTGTAAATGGGTTAATAGACGGAATAAATAAGGTAGTATCTGTTCCTTTTAATGCAATAAATGGTATGCTTGATAAAATAAGAAATGTAGAGATATTTGGAGCAAAACCATTTGGTGGTTTGGGAAATATAGATGTACCCCAAATACCTCCATTGTATCGTGGAGGTGTTCTTGAAAAAGGTCAAGTAGGTTTGTTAGAAGGAAAAGGAACAGAAGCGGTTGTTCCACTTGAGAGAAACAAATACTGGATTGCTAAAGTTGTTGAAGAATTAAAGAAACAATTAAACATAACTGCATTGTTAAATGAATTAAAAGCAGGGTTAGTAACACAACTTAGCGGCATAAGTGCAAGCGTAGCCACAGCTGGAGGAACAATTAGTTCAAGTAGTAATGTAAATAATAATTTTGTTCAAAACATATATGCTCCACAACAACCATCAAGAGCGGAACTTTATAGACAAACAAGAAATCTATTAAATTTGAAAGGGAGGTAAGCCAAATGTTTGTAGCAAGAATAGAAAACACACGAAATGCTATATTAACACTAACTCAAAATGAAAGCGAGTTTCAACTTTACAATATAGAAGGCTTAAACCCTCCAAGCGCTCAAATTAATGTTGCTAAGGTTGCAAGTATGGATGGATCAAAGTTTAATTCATCAAAACTACTTGAAAGAAATCTTGTAATTTATATTAAATTAAGAGGCAATGTTGAAGAGAATAGAATTAGGTTATATAAGTTTTTCAATACAAAAGAATGGTGTAAATTTTACTATAAAAATAATTCTAGAGATGTTTACATCGAAGGATATGTTGAAAATGTAGATATTACACCATTTACAAATAATGAAATAATGCAAGTGTCAATTTTATGTGCTAATCCGTTTTTTAAAGCTATAGATGAAATTGTTGATGATTTATCTAAAGTTACAAAAATGTTTAAATTTCCGTTTTCTATTAATGTTGATGAGCCAATTCCATTTTCAATAATTGATGAAGAAAAAATTACAAATGTAATCAACAATTCAGAAACTAAAACGGGCGTAATTATTGATATAAATGTATTAGGAAGTGTTAATGCTCTAAAAATTGTATGTGTATCAACAGGAGATATTTTTGAAATTAAATATCCACTCATTGAAAATGATAGAGTTGTTATAAATACAAATAAAGGTGAAAAAACAATAAAATTGTACCGAGATGGAGTTGAAACAAATATTTTTACAAGTATAGTAAAAGGCTCAAAATTTTTTGAATTAGACATAGGAGAAAATTATTTTAGTTATTTGGCAGAAGATGGTGCATGTGATGAATTAATACATATTGAGTTTAAACATTGTACAATGTATAGAGGTGTGTAATATGGTTGATATATATGTGTTAAATGGTGATTTAAAGCCGATTGGAATAATTGATGCTTATACATCTTTGCTGTGGGTTAATAGATATGATGAGGAAGGCGATTGCGAATTATACATTCAAGCTACAAGTGAAAATCTAGAATTGTTGAAAGAAGGTAATTATTTATCAAGACTAGATGATGAAATGGTTTGCAGAATTGAAAAAATTGAACTTGATACAGATGCTGAAAATGGAGATTATATTATAGCAACAGGATATGATGCAAAAAAGATATTAGGTCAAAGAGTTATCTGGGGAACTGTGACAGCAGATGGGAACGCAGAAGAGTATATTCGCAATATAGTTGATAAAAATCTTATTAATACTAGTGCAATGTCTAGACAAATAAGAAATTCTAGTGGGAAACCTAATTTCTTTCTAGGAGATAAAGCTGGATTTACACAGGTCATATCACAGCAGGCAAGTTTTCAAAAAATAAATGAAAAAGTTCAAGAAATTTGCAAAATGTATGGCTGGGGCTATAAAGTAGTTGTAGTAGATGAAAATTTTTATTTTCAATTATATCAAGGTAAAGATAGAAGTGACAGTGTAATTTTTGCAGATGATTTTGAAAACTTGATATCAACAAAATATATTCAAGATTATTCAAACATTGCAAATGTTGCGCTAGTTGCAGGCGAAGGAGAAGGCTCAGATCGTGCTCAAAATGTCTCAGGATATGCAGAGAGCATAAATAGAAATGAAATATATGTTGATGCTAGAGATTTATCAAGAACCATTTCATGGGAAGATTTAACTACAATGTATCCAGCTGAAGAACAGGGTGGAGAAGGATATATTTTAGTTAGTGAAGATCAACAGACAGCAACTTATAATATGAGAATTATAGATATTGTAATAGTTGATGAAAACCAATTAATGCAACTGGAGAAGGAATATCCTAGTGGGCATTTAGTAATAAAAGAAGATGGCAAATACTATGAAGCATATAATATTCCGATTGCGGATTTACAGATAGAAAAAGTAATAAATGATGAAATGAAAGAAAACGATTCTGTGACATTGCGTGATATAGTGTATTTACCATATCTGCTAAGTCGTGGATATGAAAAATTAAGTGAATATAAAAAAACAACTTCGTTCGAAGGAAGTATAGAACCTAATGTCAGCTTTGTATATAAACATGATTACTATTTAGGAGACAAAGTAACAGTAAGAAATGAGTATGGTATAGAAGCGGTAGCAAGAATTGTTGAAATCATGGAAACTTATGATGATACGGGAAGTAGAATCGAGCCAAAATTTGAGTACATTGAGGACAATGATGAACAACCAGAAGTAGAAGGAGCATATTTACTAACTGAAGACAGTCAATACATATCAACAGAAAATAATGAACTGATTGAAATTGAGTATAAAAATGAACCATTACAAATTGCATTAACATCTCAAAGTCCAACTGTTGCAAGTAAAAAGATAACTGAATTAGTGGAGGCAGATGAATTATCAGATGATAGTTGTATAGCTGTTGTATCACAAGGAGAAACAAAAAAGTTTTTCTATAGAAATTTAAAACAACAATTACTAAATGAATTTGAAGCAATAAGTAATGAGGAAATAGACTTAATTTGTGTATAAAGAGGTGAAATGATGAAATTTCTAAATGAAACAGGTTTAGCACATCTATGGGAGAAAATTAAAAGTACATTGTCAGGAAAAGCTGATAAATCACATACTCATACTAAATCAGATATAACCAATTTTGATCATACTCATGATGAAAGATATTATACTGAAAATGAAATTGACGATAAATTGGAAACTAAATCTGATTCAACTCACACTCATGATGATAGATACTACACGGAAACAGAAGTTGATAATAAATTAAAAGCTAAAGTCGATAATGCAGATTTTACAAAACATGTTGATGATACTAATGTTCATATAACAACTGAAGAAAGAACAAAATGGGATAATAAATCAGATTTCAGTGGTTCTTATACAGATTTAACCAATAAACCACTCAAATTAAGCGAATTTACAAATGATGAAGGTTTTATAACTAACACTGTAAACAATTTAACAAATTATTACAAGAAAAATGATATAGATAATTTACTAAGTAATTTACATAAATTAGATGTCGAAAAAATAACTGATTTTCCAGCGAATCCTAGTACGACAACAATTTATTTAAAAGCAAAAACTGAAGCTCAAGAAAGAAATATATTTGACGAATATTTGTATATTGATGGGAAATGGGAAACAATTGGAGATACAAAAGTTGATTTAAGTAATTATTATGACAAAACCGAAATTGATAATAAATTAAAGACTAAAGCAAATTTAACTCATACACATACTAAATCCGATATAACAGATTTTGAGCATACGCATATTTGGTCAGAAGTAACTGGAAAACCTGAAACATTCACACCATCTACACATACTCACGATGACAGATATTACACAGAAAATGAAATTGATACTAAGTTGAAAACTAAATCAGATAGTTCACATATACATGATAATGCAACTAGTTCATCGAGCGGATTTATGAGTTCAACCGATAAAGCTAAACTTGATACAATAGCAAGTGGCGCAAATAAGACCGTTGTAGACGATGCTCTAAATACAAGTTCAACAAATCCAGTTCAAAATAAAGTTATTGCAGGAGAATTTGCAAAATATTTACCACTTGCAGGTGGAACTATGACAGATACAATTAATTCAAATGTTAATACAACTACTTATTTAGCTGGAAGTCAAGGGACATCAATAATAAATACTCCTTTAAGTAAACCAAATTATGTAGCATTGTGGAGAGTTCAATCAACAAATGGTGTATTTACAATATCAAAACACGCTAATACAATGAAATTAGTATATATGAGTGATAGTACAATATCAGCTGGTACAAATAGTCCAACTCACCAAGTAACTTTATTAGATGAAAGTGGAAATGCAACTTTTCCAAATACGGTAACTGCAACAACATTTAGTGGAAACGCTACAGGATTAGTTTGTAAATCAGTAGCAGACGCTGACTTAAATAAAACAACAGGAACATTTGCATTCAAAGGAACTTCAGCAGCTTCAAATTCAAATTATCCAGCAACAGGTTCTGATTGGGCAGGACTTCAAATCGATGCGGGAAATGACACTTTACAAATTGTTGCAATGAATGGAAGTATTGCAGTAAGACAAAATGATAGTGGAATAAATACAAACGGCACAGGATGGACAGCTTGGAAAACATTATTGGGAACTGGTGATAATGCTGCTAGTGCTAGTAAATTAGGTTCAAGTGATGTGGGGTCATCAACAAAACCAATTTATTTATCAAAAGGAACAGCAACTGCTTGTTCAGGAATAGTAGTTCCGGGAATTAAAAGTGCAGGAGGAGCAACAGATTCAGGTTGGGGAACTAATAATAATTATGTTCCTGACATGAGCTTTATTGCATATTGGAATGGAAAATATAATGCTTCTAATAGTAATTTACAATATTGCAAAAATGGAGAAATAGTTGGAACAACTGGAACTCAAACTATAAGTGGAGCTAAAACTTTCAGTAGTACAATATCTGGAAGTGTAAATGGTACAGCTTCACATTTAGCACCATTAAGAAGTCAAAATCCAAGCGCAATAAATCAAGTAATTAAAATTGGTACATTTACAATGAGTGGCCAAGCTGATTTATTAGTATTAACACTATACGGCGGAGATGGTCAAAATAACCAACCTAACCAAAATACTACTTATAGAATACACATTAAAAAAGGTTGGCAAAGTACAGCTTCTGCAACAAATGCTTTTGGAACTATGGTTGAGATATTTGCACCAAAATCAGGAGACGCACATCCAACCGTTACAGTAAGAAGCACATCAGCGACAGCAGGAACAGTATATATTCAATTTCCTTTTGGTTATCCGCAATTTAATTATGAATATTATGAAAGTGCTGGAACAAAATACACTCATTCAGGAGCAAATGGAACAACTGCTGATTTAACGGCTGGTTCTGCCAATCAAGTTGATTATATAACTTATGCAAGTTCTTCAACTTTTGGTTCTTATTTGCCACTAGCTGGTGGCACAATGTCTGGTCCTATAACTTTTGATTCTAAAAACAATAGGACCAAATTTATGGGAATCAAATATTGGAGTTCAGACTATTATAACTGGGCGACATATATGGCACAAAATGATACAACAGCTACACCATCAGGAGGAAAAGCTCAATCTTATGGAAATGTTACATCTTGGGCAATGAGAAATTACATTGAAAATGGTTCAGGTTATGGTTGGATATGGGAGAGTTCAAAAAATGAAGCAAATGCTACTCCAACTCCTATGATGGCTTTAAGTTCTGCTGATGGTAGTTTAACTGTAAAAGGAAATGTAACTGCACCAAATTTTAGCGGAAACGCAACTTCTGCAACAAAATTACAAACTACAAGAGCAATTAAATTAGATGGAAGTTATTTGTCAGGTTCTGTTAGTTTTAATGGTTCAGCAGATGTAACTCTTACCGCAACACCCGTAACCCCCGTAAACGGCAAACAATTTCAAGGATTTGTAACAATTCGTCCTGATGGTGTAATGGAAGCTGGAAAATATATAGACTTTCATCATACAGCAACCTCTACAAATGATTATGATACTAGATTACAAACCACTGCAGCTAATAAAAATACAGTTAATCTACCATCAGCAAGTGGAACATTAGCATTAACAAGTGATATAAAAACATATCCTGTTCGGCGCAATATATATGAGTGTTAATAGTACAAACCCAGCGACCGTGTTTGGTGGAACATGGGTACAGACCAATAGTGTGCCGTTCTACATTTGGAAAAGAACTGCATAAAAGAATAAAAGAAAGGAAAGTGGTTATAATGCCAGACACAAAATTTAATATAACAAGTGGATTTTATGATAGTATAAATGATGATAGATTGTATTCTGCAGATGATATGAATAGACCATACAGAAGAATTATTTCCGAAGGAATTTTTGCAACACAAAAAGGAACACCGTCAACCGATCTACAAGTATTAGCATCAAGCGGATGCAATATAATAGTAAAAAAAGGTGAAGGCTTGTTAGGCGCTAAGTGGTTTGAGAATCCATCCGATTTATCTATTACAGTACCACAAAATACAAATATTGTTCCAAGGTACGATAGTGTTATTGTTCAAGTTGACAAAACAAAAAATGGAAGAAATGCTAATATTATTTATAGAGAAGGAACAGCAAGTTCGGACCCACAACCACCTGCCATTAATAATACTACTAGTATTTTCGAATTGAGAATTGCGAATATCTATGTAGAAGCGGGTGCAGTTGTCATAGGTCAGGATGTAATTACAGATATGAGAGGCTCAAAGGATTGTCCTTGGATAACACATTTACTTAAACAAGTTGATACTAGCGAGTTGTTTAATCAATGGCAAGAAGCATATAAGAAATATTATGATAGTACAACAAAAACATGGAATGAGTTTATGTCTAACTTAACAGAAGATTTAATTGTCAACACAAATATAATAAAATATGAAAGTCATTTTGTAACAGAAGGAGATAGTACAGCACAAATACCAATCAATATTTTAAATTATAATAAAAATAAAGATATTTTAATTGTAAAAATAAATAGACTATTTACTTCTGAGGGTATTGATTATACAATATCTGATGATGGAAGTAAAATTATATTAACTAAAGCTATTGCAGCAAATCAAAATATTGATTTTTTAGTTCTTCAATGCGTAATTGCGGGAGATACTGAAACTGCGTTAAACGAAATACAAAAGTTGAACAATGTTGTTAGTGAGCTGAAACAAGAGGTAGAAAAGTTAAAAGCCCAAATATCTTAAATAAGGAGGTATTATTATGGAAGATGAAATAATCATAGAAGAAGTAGAATTTTCAGAAGAATTATATAAGAAAAATATACAAGAGCATGATTTTAGTAATAAAATTACGGATGGAAAAGGAGATGATATTAATGAAAATAGTTAAAATGTTATGTCCGCAAAACAAATGGAATATCAAATGCCCTTACGAAATGAATGCAGAATATATTACAGTACATAATACAGCAAATAATGCAAGTGCTAGAGCAGAAATAAGTTATATGATAGGAAATAATAATGAAGTATCATATCATGTTGCAGTAGATGATATAGAAATAGTACAAGGAATAGAATTTAATAGAAATACTTGGAATGCAGGAGATGGAAGCAAAGGAAATGGTAACAGGAAATCAATTTCAATAGAAATATGTCATTCAACAGGAGACATAGAAAAATTTAAAAATGCTGAAAAATTAACAGCAAAATATATAGCATATTTATTAAAAGAAAGGAATTGGGGAATTGACAAAATAAAGAAGCATCAAGATTGGTCAGGAAAATATTGTCCTCACAAAACACTAGACCTAGGTTGGGATAGATTTATAAATATGGTAAAAGCAGAATTAAATGGAACTACTCCACAACCAGAACCACAGCCAACACCTCAACCACAACCACAAAAAATAGATGTAAAATATCAAGTGTATGTTAATGGTTGGTTATCAGATGTAATAAATTATAATGATACAGCAAATGGATATGCAGGGGTATACGGAAAAACTATAACAGGACTAAGAGCAAATACAGTTGGGGATGAAAATATAGCTGGAAAACTTATATATAAAGTACACACTTTGAATGGAGAATGGCTTGATGAAGTAGTAGACAGGGAAAAGGATAAAAACGGAGATAATTATGCGGGTATACTTGGAAAAACAATTGATGGTGTTATGATTAAAGCAACAAAAGGAACTGTTAAATATAGAGTTCATATAATTAATGGAAGTTGGTTACCTTGGGTTGAAGGGTACGATGCGAACAATAGTATCAATGGATATGCAGGCAATTTAGGACACGCTATTGACGGAATACAAATTGAAATAGTATAATACTAACATAGAAAATAAAAAATAATTCTATAATTTAAAAAACATATAATAGTGTGTCAAATAAGTGTGTCAAAAGACACAAATATTATTAGAATGTATAGAAAAACAAGCAATATAAGAAATACACAAAACTGGTTCGTAACCAGTAGGTCGGCAGTTCGATTCTGCCTGGTAGCTCCAAATGTGCGATGTATTTACATCGCAATGAATAATGAATAATTAATAATGAATAATCTCTAATTTATAGAGAAGCACATTTGGAATTATTCACTATTCATTATTAATTTTTCATTTTATGTAAGTCGATTTGGTCGGCTTATTTTTTTGCCTTTTTTGTTTGTATTTGCAGGTGTCCGCTAAAACTGTAGAATTACGTATGGGTAGGTGGGATATATATTACTTTAAAAATGTTTCCCAACATCGCACAGAGAGTAATAATTCCTAAGTGCGATAGTCGGATTGCTGTATGGCAGTGAGTGAGTATGTATACGTTTTTGGTTTTGTGGTGGTCTGGGGAATTATAACTCTCTGTAGCTAGCCGGTCCCCACTTAAGCCACATTTTTAAAGTAATATATATCCCACCTACCCATACGTAATCCTACAGTTTTAGCTACTCTGAAGAAGGAGAATTATTTAGACACTCAAACAGTAGAAAAAAAGAAGATTGCAGGAGTTTACATTTATTGGGTGGCGAGTTAGATATTGCAAAATATCTGTAACAAGCAAAGCTTACGAAAAAGAAGAACAAAATCAAGTGGTATTGTATTTATCTAATAATATAAAGAAATTAGGAAAAAATTCAAAAATATAATTGACATTAGCAAACAAATGTTTTATAATATATAGTACATTGAAAGGAGTGCGATAGTATGAAGAAAGAAATGATAAAAACTGAATTAAAAGTTAAAGATAATCTTGTTGGTGTAATGAAAATTGGAGATGTAGATTACATATCATTAACAGATTTGGCAAAGTACGAAAACCCTGAAGATCCATCGGGAGTTATAAGAAATTGGATGTCAAACAAGGAATCTTTTGCTTTTTATAGTTTATGGGAAGAATTACACAACGATAATTTTAATTCCGTGGAATCCCACAGAATTAAAATTGATGAAGTGGGATATAACCGTTTTACTATGACTCCAAATCGTTGGAAAAAGGAGTTTAATGCTATTGGCATTATTCCAAGTAGTGGGAAGTATAGCATTGGAACATTTGCACATCCAGATATAGCGTTTGAATTTGCTAGTTGGTTAAATGTAGAATTTAAATTATATTTAATTACGGAATTTGAGAGATTAAAGAAAAATGAAAGTTATCAAAACAAAGTTGATTGGTCTGTTAGAAGAGAATTAGCCAAAACAAATTACAGAGTACATACTGACAGTATAAAAGAAAATCTTATCCCAAATCTTACTGAAAATCAAAAATTATATATCTACGCAAATGAAGCAGATATATTAAATGTAGCACTTTTTGGAATGACGGCTAAAGAATGGAAAGAAAAAAATCCTAATTTAGAAGGCAATATGCGAGATTATGCTAATATACTTCAATTAGTTATTCTAGTTAACTTAGAAAATTTAAATGCTGAATTAATTAGCCAAGGATTTTCTCAAAGAAGTAGATTAGAAAAGTTAAATGAGATTGCTAAAAAACAATTAGAAATTTTAAAAGATAGTTCTGGAATAAAAAAGATTGAAGAATTAGATGAGAGTAAGAAATTGCTTGAGTAGACGATATATAGAAAAATCTGATGAAAATAAATTTCTACAATTGTAGTGTTAGTCAACAGAAATAAAAAAACACCTTGCATAATAAAACATATTATAGTATAATTTTGATGAATAAAAACAAAAAACGGGGGACATAACATGGGCTTTTTTGATAAATTAAAACAAGGTCTTAGCAAGACAAAAACATCAATAAATGAAAAGATAAACAATGTATTTAGTACATTCAGAAAAGTAGATGAAGACTTATTAGAGGAACTAGAAGAAGCATTAATAATGTCAGATGTAGGTATGGAAACATCAGAAAAAATAATTTCTGAATTAAGAGATAAAATAAAAAAAGAAAAGATAGAGGATGCTGAAGAAGTAAAAAAAGCATTAAAAGAAATTATAAAAAATATACTAGATTCAGTTGATTCATCATTACATTTAGAAACTACACCATCAATAATTTTGGTGGTTGGAGTTAATGGAGTTGGAAAAACAACATCTATTGGGAAAATAGCAAATAGATTAAAAAACGACGGAAAAAAAGTTGTTATTGCAGCAGCAGATACATTTAGAGCAGCAGCAGTTGAACAACTAGAAATATGGGCTAATAGAGCAGGTTGCGAAATAGTGAAAAGACAGGAGGGGTCAGATCCAGCATCTGTTGTATATGATGCAATAAAAATAACAAAAGAAAGAAATGCAGATGTATTAATTTGTGATACCGCAGGAAGACTTCATAATAAAAAATATTTAATGGATGAACTTATAAAAATAAAGAAAATAATAGATAGAGAATTACCTGAGAGCTCTCAAGAAGTACTAATGGTGCTAGATGCAACAACAGGGCAAAATGCCATTTTACAAGTAAAAGCATTTAAAGAAACAGTTGATATAAATGGATTAATACTTACAAAGCTAGATGGAACAGCTAAAGGTGGAGCAGTTATAGGTATTGTTTCAGAAAACAATATGCCAATAAAATTCATTGGTGTAGGTGAGCAAATAGATGATATGGAAAAATTTGATAGTAATGATTTTGTTAATGCACTAATTTAATTTTTATGAATCTCTAGTAAAGTAGGAAAGTGAAGAATCCTATAAAAAACGAAAGGTTTGAGGATATAAAATGAAAAAGAGTAAGAAAAGAACATTTATAGTAATATTATTTTTAATTGTAGTTACAATAGGATTAATTGTAATGTTTAAGGGTGCATATTTAGAAAAGCTAGAAATAGGTGAACAATATATTTCAGTATATTGGAAAAATTTTCAGTATAAAACGATTTCATTAATAGCAACATTTATTTTTGTATTTTTAGCAATATATAGTACCAATAAGAGAATATCTTCAGGATTAAAAGAATTTTTTGATGATGAAAAAAAGGCAATGCCTAAATTACCAAATAAATCAATATCTTTAATTATTGCAACACTAGTAAGTTTAGTCACATCAAATTTAACAATGAATAAATTGATATTATTTATAAATAGCACATCATTTGAAATTGAAGATAAAATTTTTCATCATGATATTGGATACTATTTATTTCAAAAACCATTTTTGGAATATATATTATGGTTTAGTATAATTACTGTAGTAGCAATAACAATATATGCAGGAATTTATTATATAGTAGCATTAAACACTCAATTTGATGGAGTTAGAAGTGAGACTCTTAAAAAAAGTAAAATAATAAAACAATTTTTGAATAATGTAAAAGTGCTATCTATTTTACTTGCAATTCTAGCATTTTTTAAAACACAAGATCTAAGTACAAGTAAATTTTTAAGTATAGGTGAGAAAAATACTTATTCTCTTTATGGTGCTGGTTTAGCAGATGTTAGTATAAAATTGTGGGGTTATAGATTATTATCAATAATTATAATTATATCTGTCTTTTTAGCAATATCTGCATATAACAAAGGTAAGACCAAAAAGGTTATTGGATCTATTCTAACAGTTCCAATATATTTGTGCTTATTAGTTGTTACCTTGGTAAGTTATGATGCAATGTTCATCCATTCTAATGAATTGGACAAGCAAAAGGATTATATAAATTATAATATAGAAAGTACTAGAAATAGTTATAAAATAGATATTGATGAGGTTTCAGTTGAAAATGAAGGTGCATTAGATGACAAAGATATAATTGAAAATGCTAAATTATTAAGCAATATCTCAATCACAAATAGAGACTTAGTATTACAAAATTTGAATGGAACCTTGACTAATAAAGGATATTATAAATATAGTTCAAGTCAAATTGGAAAATATAACTTGAATGGAGAAGATGCTGTATTATACATGTCGCCAAGAGAAATTGTTAATAAAGGAAATTCTTATATTAATTCAACATATGAATATACACATGGATATGGTGTTATTGCAACATCAGCGACTTCAACGAATCAAGTAGGGAACTTAGAAAATTATCAAAAAAGTTTTACAGAAAATGATATAGAAATTAGTGAACCAAGAATATATTTTGGTTTACAAACTAATGAAACAATTGTTACAAATAGTAAAACAAAGCAAGAATTTGATTATCCAAGTTCTGACAAAACTAACGAAACCAATAAATATAATGGAAAAGCTGGTCTACAATTAGGATTTCTTGATAGAATGATTTTGGCTTTATCACAAGGTGATACAAAACTTGCTTTTTCATCAGATATTCAATCTGATAGCAAGATATTAATAAATAGAAACATTATAAAAAGAGCTAAAACAATCATGCCATACTTAATATATGATGATAATCCATATCTAGTTATAACAGATGACGGAAAATTGGTATGGGTATTAGATGCATACACAACATCAAATTACTATCCATATGCACAAAAAACAATGGCAAATGATAAAGAAATAAATTATATACGAAATTCTGTAAAAGTTTTAATAGATGCGTATGATGGCATTACAAAATTTTATATTACAGATAGAACAGATCCTATTGTAATGGCATATAGAAAAGCATATGCAAACTTATTTGTAGATTTAGATGAACAAATACCTGAAGATATTAGTAGACATTTTGTATATCCTGAATATTTGTATAATATTCAAGCAAACATATTAAAAAGATATCATAATGTACAGGCAGATGTGTTATATAGAACTGATGATGTATGGGATGTTTCAACATATAGTTTAGTAGGTTCAGAAAAATCTTCTGTTGCACAAATTCAAAGTTATTATACTATGATTAAAACACTAGATAATGATAATAGTGTATTAGGATTAGTATTACCATTTACAATAAGTGGTAAACAAAATATTACATCATACTTAGTTGGAACATATGAAAATGGAACTCCAAATTTAAAATTGTATAATTTCCCTGATGATAGCAGTGTTTTGGGATTATTGCAGTTAGATACCCAAATAGAGCAAAATGAAGAAATATATAAACAAATTTCTAATTTAAATGTCTCTGGAACCAAACTTACAAAAAATATTGTTGTAGTTCCTGTAAACAATAAATTATTGTATGTAGAGGCTATATATCAGCAATATATAAATGAGGAGGATGCTTTACCTACTCTAAAGAAAATAGTTGTGGCATCTGGTAATAAAGTTGCTATTGGTGATAATTTAAAATCAGCACTTACTAATCTTGTATCACAAAATGCTATTGGTATTGAAATTCAAAATACAGATGATGTTGAAGGTCTAATCGAACTAATTATCAAGGCCAATAAGAATTTAGAACAATCAACTGCTAATGGAGATTGGGAGATGGTTGGAAAAGATATGGAAAAATTGCAAGATTTAATTGATAAATTGGAAAATGTGTATAAAGAGGAACAAAGCAAGAAGAATGAAGATGAAAATAATAATGATGATTCAGAAAATAATACAAATGACTTAGAAGATGGAAAGTCAGATGAAGATTCAGAAAAAGATGAAAATAAAGATCACAGAGATAATATAATATAAATTTATAAATAATCAAAGTTTTTAAGGAGGAATATATGAATTTGCCAAATAAATTAACAATATTTAGAATAATATTAGTGCCTATAATGATAATAATACCATTTTTGGGGTTAGATAATATATATTCGGATTCTATAATACCTCTTTCATGGATATTTGTAGAAATTATTTTTATAGTTGCTTCTATTACTGATAAATTAGATGGGTATATAGCTCGTTCTAGAAACCAAATTACAACATTTGGAAAATTCTTGGATCCTATAGCTGATAAGATATTGGTATTGGCTGCAATGATTATGTTAGTTGAAGCAGATAGATTACCAGCATGGATTCCTATTGTGGTGTTATTTAGGGAGTTTATTGTTTCAGGATATAGATTAATTGCTGTGGAAAATGATGGCAAAGTGATACCTGCATCAATATGGGGTAAATTGAAAACTGTTACTCAAATGTGTGCATTAATACTTGCTTTAGTTGATATGAATGCTTTTGGTGAATTTTTAAGAGGAAATATAGAAGGAGTTGCTTTGGTTATTAATGTGGGTTCTACATTATTAATGAGTATATCTGTTATAGCTACAATTTTTTCTGGATTTGATTATTTGAAAAATGGGAAAGAGTTGTTGCATGAGGGTGAACATCGGAAAATGTTAAAATGATATACTTATGAACTATTTGATAAAGGAGAAAAGAAACTTATGGATAAGCATTTAGCAAACAAGAGAATTGAGGAGCTCAGAGGTATATTAGAGTATCATGCGAAAAAATATTATGATGATGATGAGCCAGAGATTTCAGATTTTGAATATGATATGTTAATGAACGAACTAAAAAATCTAGAAAAAGAATATCCAGATTTAGTTACAAAAGATTCTATGACTCAAAAGGTTGGAGGTCATGTTAAAGAGGGATTTTCTCAAATCACACATGAAGTACCACTTCAGAGTTTACAAGATGTTTTTTCAATTGAAGAATTAATGGAATTTGATAAAAGAGTAAAGAAACAATATCCAAAATTAAATTATGTTGTAGAAACTAAAATAGATGGTTTATCTGTTGCATTGGAATATGTTAATGGAGAGTTTGTAAGGGGTGCAACTAGAGGTAATGGACTAATTCGGTGAAGATGTTACTGAAAATTTAAAAACAATAAAAAATATACCTAAAAAATTAACTGAGAATGTAAATATAATTGTAAGAGGCGAAGTTTTCATTGGTTCAAAAGAGTTTGAAAAAATGAATGAGGAAAGAGAAATTCTAGGAGAAAGTCTATTTGCAAATGCAAGAAATGCAGCAGCCCGGCTCACTTCGTCAACTTGATTCTAAGATTACAGCTACTAGACCTTTAGATATATTTATTTTTAATGTACAAAGATTGGAAGGTAATAAATTCAATTCACATAATGAACAATTAAATTACCTAAAAAAATTAGGATTTAATGTTAATCCAATACATGAATATTGTACTAGTATTGATGAAGCTGTTCAAGCTATTAACAAAATTGGAGAAAACAGAGATGGTTTATCATTTGGAATAGATGGAGCTGTAATAAAAGTTGATGAATTAGATATAAGAGAGAAATTAGGAGTAACAGCAAAAACACCAAGATGGGCTATAGCATACAAATATCCACCAGAGCAGAAACAAACAATATTAAAAGATATAATATGTCAAGTTGGAAGAACAGGTGCTATCACACCAATGGCAATATTAGAACCAGTAAGAGTTGCAGGTTCATTGATTTCAAAGACAACATTGCATAATGAAGATTTTGTAAAAGAAAAGGACTTAAAAATAGGAGATACTGTTATTATACAAAAAGCAGGAGATGTAATTCCTGAAGTTGTTTCAGTTGTAAAAGAAAAAAGAACTGGTGAAGAAAAAGAATTTTCAATGCCAACACATTGTCCAGTATGTGGTGCACCTGCTGTTAGAGAAGATGGGGAATCAGTTACAAGATGTACAGGAATCGAGTGTAGTGCGAAAGCTTTAAGAAGTATAGTGCATTTTTCTTCAAAAGTTGGAATGGATATAGATGGTTTAGGTTATAGTATAATAGAGCAGTTGATTGATAGAGAATTAATAAAAGAAATTGCAGATATTTATACTTTAAAATTAGAAGATATTGCATCCTTGAAAAAGAATGGTAAAAAGTTTGCACAGAATTTGATAGATGCTATTAATGAAAGTAAAAATAATGATTTATCTAAACTAATAACAGCACTTGGAATACGACATGTAGGTTCTAAACTTGCTAAAACACTCGCAAAAAAATATAAGACTATGGATAATCTAATGAATGCAAGTCTAGAAGCTCTTATTATGCAAGATGATGTAGGTGAAATAACTGCAAATAGTATATATGATTTCTTCAAACAAGATCAGACTATAGAT
The DNA here is from genome assembly GCA_947630155.1 of uncultured Clostridia bacterium. Taxonomy (GTDB): domain Bacteria; phylum Bacillota; class Clostridia; order TANB77; family CAG-508; genus CAG-492. The sequence goes on along the minus strand of CANRGM010000003.1, from coordinate 8,769 downwards.
TTAATAAATAAATTGAAGCAAGCAGGTGTTAATATGGAAAGCCTTGAAGAAGAAAGTGCAGATAATAGATTTGAAGGCATGACATTTGTTTTAACAGGAGCATTACAAGAATATACAAGAGATCAGGCATCAGAGATAATAGAAAAACTAGGTGGAAAAACATCAAGCTCAGTATCTAAAAAAACAACATATGTGTTAGCTGGAGAAGATGCAGGCAGTAAATTAACAAAGGCACAACAATTGGGTGTAGCTATCATAACCGAAGAAGAATTTAAAAAAATGTGCAATTAGGGATGAGTCCCAATTGTGTAAAATGCACAATTGGGGACAAATCATACGATGAGGTGAAAGGGAGAGAAAAATGGATGGAAAATATACATTTAAGCAATTTGACAAAAATTTAGATGATGGATATCAAATGTATTTTACATATGTAAGGAATAGATATCTATTGTTCAAAACAGCAGAAAATTGCTATACTCAAAAGTTGCTAGAGGCGGATGAAAAAAATCCACAGCCTAGACATTCTATAATAACACATAAAAGAGTAAAAGAGATGTTTCCTTTTATGGAGAATATAGAGTATAAAGTAAGGAATGATTAATATATAGTTATTGTTATAACAATTAAAATTTTTTTCAAGGTGGTAATTGATAAATGCTTTATAATATAGAAATTTATTTTATGTTATTTATAATTTATTCAATTTTGGGCTGGATTATGGAATGTACATTAGGTCTAATTCAGAAACATAAATTTATAAATAGGGGGTTTCTAATTGGACCATATTGCCCAATATATGGTGTTGGAGTTGTGAGCGTGTCACTATTATTGACTAGATTCTCTAATAATATAATTGTGTTATTTTTGCTATCAACAATAATATGTGGTACATTAGAATATCTAACAAGTTATTTTATGGAGAAAATATTTAAGGCGAGATGGTGGGATTATAGCCAAAAGAAATTTAATATTAATGGAAGGATATGCATAGAGACACTAATTCCATTTGGTATTATAAGTACATTTGTAATTTGTATTGCAAATCCATGGATGATAGATAAATTGCATTTGATACCACATAATATTTTGAATTATATAGTCATTGTAATATTAATATTGTATATAATCGATTGCTGTATATCTTTTAATATTATTTTAAGATTCAAAAATCTAAATAAGCAAGAAAAAGATAATACAGAAGAAATTGCCAAAAAAGTAAGAGAAACTGCAGAAGAAGCTATCAAAAAATTAAATATAGAAAAAGAAATATTAATCAAGAAAATAAATATTAGTAGACTTAGATTAGAAAAAAATGTAAAATATACTAGAAAGAAATATCAAAGCAAAATCAAAAATCAACAGCTTACCCTTGTGGGAACTTTTAAAACTCGCATTCAAGGAATTGATGATAAAATCAGAGGATATGCAAAAGATCTAGCAGATAAAATCGCAAATATTAGAGAGAACCAAATTAAATTAGCAAAAGATATTAAAGAAAAATTTATGAAGGAATCTAAATTGAATAAGAGATTAATTAGTGCGTTCCCAAATGTAGAACAAAGAGAGTATAAAAGAAAAAAGAATAGGGGGAATAAGTGATGGATGTTGAAGAATTAAAGAAATCTTCTCAAGATAAGACTTTGTTTAATAATGCTTTAAAAGAGTCTGGACTTTATTTGGAATGGGCTAGCCCTGAGTTACAGGATGACAAGGAGTTAGTTATAGAGGCAGTAAAACAAAATCCTGGAGCACTGGAGTTTGCAAGTGATAGATTAAAAGATGACAAAGAAATTTTGATGGAGTCTGTAAAAGATGCAGGATGGGTTATGTGTTATGCAAGTGATAATTTAAGAGCTGATAAGGATGTTGTTTTGCAGGCTGTTAAGAATGATGGACAAGCTTTGTATTATGCTTCAAAAGAATTGCGTGATGACAAGGAGGTTGTGCTTGAAGCTGTTAAGAACAAGGGTATTATTTTAAAATATGCTAGCAGTAGAGTTAGGGCAGATGCGGATATTGCAGTTACTGCTTTGAAGCAAAATACAAAGAATATGTCTTATGTGAAGGGCTATCTGATGCCAGAGGTTTTGGATAATGAGGCAGTTAAAAATGTGCTGGAGGGCATTTAATCTAGCTTAGGATTTACATTGATGGTAGAATTATTTGTATAAATCACCATACCTGGTTTACTTGCAGAAGGTTTTTTTACATATTTGCCTAAGGTATAGTCTACAGGCACATTTGAAGAAAGCCTTGCTTTGCTATAATATGCAACTATTTGTGCACATTTAATTATTACATCTATAGATGGAGTAGTGTTATTTGTTTGAAGAATTCCATGACTTCCATGAATATCTTTTGTATGAAACCATATATCATTGTGTTTTAATACTTTAGTTGATAAATAATCATTTTGCTTATTGTTTTTTCCAACTAAAAAGGTGTAATTTTCTATTTTAAATTCAATTGGAATATATACCTTATCAACCTTCTTATTTTTGTTTTTTAGCTTTGTTGATTTAATATTTTTAAAAGAATTATTCTTATTAAAAAATAAATCATTTTCTTTGATCTCACTATAAATTTCATCAACATCAGAAATTGTTTTTGCATTTTCTAAAGAAAATATAATTGTTTCAATATAGTCTAGTTCTCCAATAGTTTCTATTTTTTGTTTATTAACTATTTCTAATGCATTTTTTAATTTGTTATATTTTTTATAATAATTTTTTGCATTGATTGATGGTGTAAGGTGTTGGTCAACAGGTATTTTTATCAAATTATTATCATCATAATAATTTTCAACTTCAATATAATCCGTATCAAATTCCTTGAATTTATACATATTAGCAGTTATAAGCTCTCCATATAGTTTATAAATTTCTTTATTTGCACACTCTTTTAACTTTGCATTTATATTATTTAATTTTTTTGTTATTTTTTTCAATGTTCCACTAACTAATTTTAAAACTGAATTTCTGTAACTTAAAAAATCAGAAGTATTTTCTTTTAAAGTATAGAAGTCGTCAATGAAAAAGTTCAGATAAGGGATAGTTGTGATTTCATCTGAGTTCTGGGGTTTAGCTAGTGTTATTGTGTAATCATTATTATAATTTTTTAAATAAACATTTTGATTTATACTATTTATTAAATAATTATAGATTTTTTCTAAGTTGTTTGAGTTAACTATGTTTTCAATATTTTGCTCATTCATAATACTTTGGATAAATAGTTTACTAATACCATTAAATGTATTTGATATACCTGTGTCTAAACTATCCAAATTCTTACAATATGAGCAGAATTCATCAAAACTTTTTATGTTAAGAATATCTAATTTATTGTTATTAGGTAATTCATATGGATGGGCAGGTAATATGTCTCTTATTGAATTATTTGATGAATCTAGATGTCTTAGACTATCTATAATAATATTTTTTTCGTTTAGAAGAATAATATTACTATGTTTGCCCATTAGCTCTATGACTAATTTTTTTATGATTAAATCATTTAATTCATTATAACATTCAAGTTCGATAATGACTATTCTTTCTAATCCTGGAGTTGATATTTTTTTTATTTTTCCACCGATAAGATGCTTGCGTAGTAACATGCAAAAACCTGGAGCATTTATAGGATTTGGTTTACTATTGGTTGTTAAATTAATTCTATAGTTATCTGAACCAATGGAACAATTTAATGCGTAATTCTTTCCGGCATTATATATGCCTAGGATTATTTCGTTTTTGTTTGGCTCAAATATTTTGTTGATTTTTCCGCCTAAAATAAAGTTGTTTAGTTCGCGTACAATTGAATGTGTGATTATGCCGTCAAATGCCATGACGTTGAACCTCCTTTTTATTATATAAGAATTGGTTATATTATATAGTAGTTTTTGGCTTTTTGCAATAAGCCGTCTAATTAACTAGTTATGTAATGGGAAAAAAATATATTATTATTCCGTTCGTTTGCTGGCGTGGGAGTTTGGGAGGAAGACTTGAGGTGGGGGCGCCAAACTGCGCACTACACTGCATAATAATATATTTTTTTCCCATTACATAACTAGTTAATTAGACTACTCTGCGGTTTTAGTTTTTTTTGGGGGGTAAATTATAAGGAAATTTGTTGTATATTAAGAAGTTTTATGAATAAGCTATTAGAGAGTGAGTTGGAAATTATTTTGTAGGTTAAATAAGAAGGTATAGATGATGAAAGTTGTAATTTTGTTAATAATCACACTTTTGATTTTTACGAATGCTTTAACAGATGCACCAAATGCAATTGCAACATTGGTTGGAACTAGAGTTATGAAGTTTAAGGATGCGGCAAAATTAAGTGCGATATTCAATTTGATTGGGATAGTTGTGATGAGTTTTATAAATTTTTCAGTTGCAGGGTGTGTTAGTTCAATGGTTAATCTTTATGATGGAAATTCTGGATATGTTGTTTTGATTTCGGCTATAATAGCTGTTATACTTTTTGCTTTAATAGCACTGGCTTTTGGGATACCAACGAGTGAGACGCATGCATTGGTTGCAGGACTTACAGGTTCAGCAATTGCGATTTATGGGATTGAAGGTGTTAATTTTTATGAATGGAAACCCGTGATTATAGGATTGATTTGGTCTATTTTTGGAACTTTTATAGTGAGTATTTGTATTACAAAAATATTGAAAAATTTTATGAAAAAAATAACTGATAAAAATATAAGAAAGGCGCAGATTATAAGCACTTGTGGTATGTCTTTTATGCATGGTGCACAAGATGGTCAAAAATTTATAGGACTTTTGATTATTTTTATTTGTTTATTAAGAAAAATAGAAATTCCCAATATTGTTAATCCATTAGATTATATAGAAATAATTATTTTTTGTGCAATAGTTATGGCAATAGGTTGCTCTTTTGGTGGGAAAAAAATAGTAGAAAACATTGGAACTGATATGGCAACACTAAATATTCAGGAAGGTTTGCTTAGTGATATAACAACAGTTACAACATTACTAATTGCGAGTTTAACACGGATTACCAGTAAGTACTACACATGCTAAGACTATGTCGATTATAGGTGTTGCAAAATCAAGTGGAAGGAAATTTAATACCAAAAGTTTTTTGAATATTTGCAAAACTTGGGTTTATACTTTTCCTATTTGTTTAGTGATATCTTATGTTTTAGCAGTGGTTATAAATATGTTTTTTTTATGAGTGGCGTATACATGAGGCGAGTTGCCGAAATTGGATGGTATCGTACAAAAGTACTTGAATTTTAAAAAAGATATTGTATAATATATTTATAAATTGAGAAACTTATATTAAACCCAACAGAAAGGAAAAGAATCATGTATGATGTAATAATATTAGGCGCTGGACCGGCAGGAATATCTGCGAGTCTGTATACTCAAAGGGCTAATAAAAATACCTTGATTATTTATAATGGAGAGTCAGACTTAAGTAAAGCGAAAAAAATAGAGAACTATTATGGTTTCGAAAATGGAATTTCAGGAGAAGAATTATATGATATTGGAATAAAACAAGCAAAAAATTTAGGTGTTGAAATTGCAAATGAGGAAGTTATAAAAATTGAAATGAATAATAGTTTATTTAGAGTTGTTACTGAAAAAAACACATATGAAACCAAATCAGTTATTATAGCAACAGGAGCAAAGAAGAATACTTTAGATATACAAGGAATAAAAGAATTAGAGGGGAAAGGTATTAGTTATTGTGCTATATGTGATGGATTTTTTTACAAGAATAAAGATGTAGTTGTAATAGGAAGCGGAAATTATGCTTTATCAGAAACTAATGATTTATTAAATATTGCTAATAAAATTACAATTCTAACTAATGGTGAAACTGCTCCTGAATTTAGAGCAGATAATGTAGATATTGTTACAAAAGATATTAAAGAAATTTCTGGAGAGGATAGAGTTCGAGAAGTACGCTTTCAAGATGATTCTGTAATGAAAACTGATGGTGTATTTATTGCACAAGGAACAGCTGGAGCGACAGAATTGGCAAAGAAATTGGGACTTATTACAAAAAATGATAAGATAGTAGTAGATGAAAATATGAAAACTAATATAAAAGGAATTTTTGCATGTGGAGATTGTACTGGAGGGTTACTACAAGTTTCTAAATGTGTGTATGAAGGTACAAAAGCTGGGTTAGCAGTCATTGAATATTTATCTAATAAAGTTTAGAAAGGAATGTTTATTATGGAAGTTATAAAAATAAGTAATGAAAATTTTGAAAATGAGGTTAAGAAATCTGATAAGGTGGTTCTTGTGGATTTTTATGCAGATTGGTGTGGACCTTGTAAAATGATGTCACCTATAATAGATGATATAGCAAGAGAAGCAACTGATAATGTAAAGGTATGCAAATTAAATGTAGATGAGTGCCAAGATATAGCTATAGAATATGATGTTATGAGTATACCAACATTAATAATTTTTAAGAATGGTGAAGTAATTAATAAATTAGTTGGACTTCATGACAAAGAATCAATTCTAAATCTTATTAAATAGAAAACCTTTAAATTATTGATTAGTTTATGGGCTAGTTAATATTCAATTATGATGTAAGAACATTAGTAAGAAAGAGTGTAAGAAATGAAAAATTGGGGAAAATTTTTTAGAAATTTAGTAATTTTTATATTAATAATTGGCATAACTTTTTATATCCTATTAAAAGATCAGGATTTATTACACATAGTAAATATTTTATCATCAGTAAAAATACAATTTGTTTTGATAGGAATTGCGGGAATGTCCATCTATGTTATATGTGAGGCAATAAATATTGGAAGAACATTAAAAAGCTTGAATGAAAAGTCTAATTTTATACAAAACATAAAATATGCTTTAATTGGTTTCTTTTTTAGCTCAGTAACACCAGCAGCAAGTGGTGGACAGCCTATGCAAATATATTATATGCATAAGGATAAAATAGCAATATCTAACTCAACAGTAACACTTTTAATTAATCTAACTAGTATGCAAATTATTACAATTTCTTTTGCACTAATAAGTTTAATATTTAATTATAGTTATTTGAATGGAGTGTTAATAACATTTTTTATAATAGGTATTTTACTTAATTTAAGCGCACTTATACTGCTTTTAATAGGTATATTTTCAAAGAAAATGACAAATGGACTTATAAATATTGCTATAAAAGTAATGAAATTTTTTAAGATAAAAAATATTGAAGCCAAAAAAGAAAAACTTCAAAAAGAATTAACAAAGTATCAGGATAATGCAGATTATATAAAAGGAAATAAAAGATTAATTTTAAAAACTATATTAACTACTCTTATCCAATTTACTGCATATTATAGTATTACATATTGGACGTACAGAGCATTAGGATTTTCACAATTCAATATTATGCAAATAATAACAATGCAGTCAGTTTTATATGCTACTGTTTCTGGAATTCCATCACCTGGAGCAGTGGGAGTTACAGAAGGGGCTTTTATTGAAATATTCAAGTCAGTGTATCCTCAAGAAATGATGAGTAGTGCAGTACTATTAAACAGAGGAATTAATTTCTATTTTCTTGTTATTGTTAGTGGAATTGTAACAATTATAAATCATATTAGAAGCGGGAAAAAAGAAAACATAGTTTAGTTTGTCTAATAGACAAGGGGACGGGGTTTCGTCTATAAGTAAGTTGAAAGGAGTATGTGTAATGAATAATAAGTATGAGTTTTTTATAGCTGGGAGAACAAGAAATAAAGAAAATATATTAAGAATATGTGATTTATTTGATAAGTATAATATATCTTATTATTGTTTTTTAAAGAGTGAAGATGATTGGGGATTTGGCAACAAAAATCAAACACCAGAAGAGAAACAACAAGAATTTGAATCATTAGGTTTAAAAGATGAAGTAGTTTTAAAGCTTTTTAATACTGATTTAGAAGGAGAAAAAAGTTCTAAAAATCTTTTACTTGTTTTACCTGCGGGGAAAGCAGCACATATAGAAGCTGGAATTGCCTATGGTCTAGGGAAAAAATGTTATGCCATTGGGGAATATGAAGTAACAGATACTTTATATAACATTTTTGAAAAAATTTTTTCAAATGAAAATGAATTAGAAAAATTTTTAAGTATGTATAATTAGATGGTAGAGAAGTTTGTGGTTTTACTTTTTTATAATATATGTAAAAATAAGATAGTAAGTTATATAGGAGAATTAGAGATGAAGAAAAAAATATTATTAAGTGTCATATTCTTTTTTAGTTTAATACCAATGTTTTTTTCACAATATGGTGTTTTAGAAGGAGTACAAGAAGTTTCTGGACTAATAAACCTAACAAATCCAATAGGATTTATTGCAGTAATTTTATATACTGTCGGTATTTGGACTAATTCTAAGAATGAAAATATAAATAAGTATTTTCCATATTTGGGAATGATAGGAATTATTTTATCTGAACTAAACAATCTTTTGACTTGGAACTATCCTAATACTTCATATTTAGAAGGTATAAAAGATTGTTTTAACATGGTATTTCCAATGTTCTATGTTGGACTAATAATTTCAATACTTTTAATACTAGTATATAGATTTATAGATAAAAAATAGAACCATGAATTACGATTAAATAAAATAAAAAATAATATGTAGGGATTAGAAATAATCTCTATTTTTTTATTAAAAATTGTAACCAAATTTAGAATTATGCTAATATAAATATATAATTTTTGCAACTTTTAATCATATTTATTAGACTAATATAATGAGGAGGTTTACATTATG
>CANRGM010000002.1 GCA_947630155.1 uncultured Clostridia bacterium | reverse complement strand
ATACTTAGAAGTTAAAATTTGTGTATGCATATGGTTGTCTCTCCTTTTTATTTTTTCTATTATAATATGTTTTTTTTTAAGAAAAGTCAAGTATTTTCCGCAAAATCAACGAAATAACAATTACTATTTAATATTTTTTCAAGGAAGAAACTGTAGAGTAGTCCAATTCAATAGTTATGTAACGCCGTTAAATATATTATTATGCAGTGGAGTGCGCAGTTTGGCGCCCCCACCTAAAGTCTTCCTCCCAAACTCCCACGCCAGCAAACGAACGGAATAATAATATATTTAACGGCGTTACATAACTATTGAATTGGACGGCCCCCTGCAAAAGCCCCCCAAAAAACATCAACCTACCTCAACCTCAAAGAAAAACTCAACTCCCCCAACCTTATTAACTGCTCCATACTCATTCTTATAATTATTCATAATAGCCTTAACAAAAGCCAAACCTATCCCTGTTCCACCATTTTCTCTATTTCTAGAAGAATCAATCTTATAAAACCTTCCCCAAATCTTCTGTAACTCACTATCTTCAATATTATCACCAGAATTAAACACACTAACTCTAACTCTATTTTTCTCTGGATTCAAAGATACACTAACAACAATTTTCCTTTCTCCATCAATCTCTTTAGAATACCTAATAGCATTTGTAAGATAATTCGTAATAATTTGTTCTATATAAAATACATCAGCATAAACCATTATAGAATTACTCTCATCAAATGTAATTTTTATATTATTTTCTTCCAACATAACATTAGATTTTCTTATAACCTCATTAATTAAAGAAACAATATCAAAGCTTTCATTATTAAACTCAAGTTTTCCATACTCCAATTTCATTAACTCCAATAATTGTTTAACAAGCATATCCATTTTATTAGCCTCATCTAGTATAACATTTGCATAAAATTCTCTAGACTCATTATCCACATTCACATTTTCAACCAATCCCTCTGCATATCCTTGAATTAATGCAATAGGAGTTTTTAATTCATGAGATACATCTGATATAAATTGTTTTCTCATCTCATCTATTTTAGATTTTCGCTCAATATCCTTTTCTAGTTCACTATTATTTACCTTCAATTGATTTATAGTTTTCTCCAATTTATCTGACATTGTATTGATACTTTTACCTAAATTATTAATTTCATCTTCTGCATCTTTAGTTTCATATTTTTGTGAAAAATCTAAATTGGACATTTTCTGTGCAATTCCATTCAATTCCAATATTGGTGCAGTAAATTTTCTTGACACAAAAGATGCAATAATTCCAGAAATAATAATAACCACACCTCCAAGAGTTATCAATAAATTGTTTGAAATTTTAGCACTCTCTTGTAAGTCAGCTGTTGGAGTTTCCATATATAATTCATATCCATTATCCAAATCTGCTGAAACTACTATATAATTAACTTTCGTGTCATCTTCTTTCATTAAATTTATATTAATATTTTCTTCATTATATAATGATTGTAACTTTTCTCCATTATTCTTTAAATTATAGAAAAATTTTATTTGATTTTCATAATCTATCTTATATTTATCAGTTGCAAGAATTAAAATATTATCATTTGTTTTTATCACAATATCAAGATTATTTCTTATAGACAAATCTTTTAAATTATGCTCTATTGTTTCATAAGATAAATTATTATTATATGATTTATTAATTTCTTCATAAATCAATTTCATTGTTTTAGTTTTGTTATATAAGTAAAATTTTTCTAAAACAATATTATTTACAATAATCAATAATAATATAATCATTGTAATAACAATACATAGTGTAAAAAAAAGTTTAATTCTTACAGATTTTAACCATTTTTTTATTTTACAAAATTCCTCATTTAACTTCAAACTTATATCCTACCCCTCTAATAGTTTCTATATACTTACCTTTTTTTCCTAATTTATGTCTTATCTTTTTTATATGGCTATCTATTGTTCTAGAATCCCCATAATAATCGTAATTCCACACATTGTTTAAAATTTTGTCTCTTGATAAAGCTATTCCCTTATTATCTACCAAATATTTTAATAATTCATACTCTCTTAAACTTAATTCGATTAACTTAGAATCAACCTTTACTGTTCTACCATCTGAATCTATCTCTATTCCACCAACCTCATAAATGTTACTAACTTGTTTTTTAGTTCTTTTTAATAGGGCCTCTACCCTAGCTACTAAAATTTTAGGACTAAAGGGCTTTGATATATACTCATCAACACCTAATTCGAACCCAAATAACTCATCCTGCTCCTCGCCTCTAGCTGTAAGCATTATTATTGGAACATTAGACTTTTGCCTAATTTGCCTTAATACTGACCATCCATCTAATTTTGGCATCATTACATCAAGTAAAATTAAATCAATCTTTTCCTGATTTTTCTCAAAAACATCTATGGCATCTTCTCCATCAACAGCCTCCAATATTTTATATTCTTTTATAACTAAAAAATCTTTTATTAACTTTCTCATTCTTGATTCATCATCAACCACTAAAATAGTTATATCTGTCATATAATCCCTAACCTTTCTACAATCTTTATTATACATTATAATACCCTTTTATGTCCATATTGTGAATTTTCAAGCAACTATATACGAATATTATTCTTTAGGACTCTCAAAAAAACACTTGAAAAAATCACACTAATACCTTATTATATTATAAGACAAAAAAATAAGGAGTTGATTACATTGTCACCAACAAGAAAAAAGAAAAAAAATAATTCAAAAAAGTTTTTTATTATCATAATCATACTATTGATCATATTAATCATCTGGCTATTTAATAAAAACAAATCAAATACCTCTACAGATGAAAACACAAACACTACATCAGCAAGCTCAGAAGGTGCAGATAATCTATCACCTGAACCAACACCTGAACCAACGCCATCTGTTATAGAAAGCTTATCTTCTGAAGAAATACAACTTTCTAAAGAACGCGGTCTACCTGTTCTAATGTATCACTTTTTCTATGATGCAAGTGCAGGTGAAACTGGCCGTGATAACAACTATATGGAAATCTCAAATTTTGAAGAACAAATTAAATATCTGTCTGAAAATAATTACTATACTCCAACATGGGATGAGGTTTTAGGTTATATTTCAGGTTCAAATGGTTTACCTCTAAAAAGTGTAGTACTTACTGTAGATGATGGTGATGAATCATTCTTTAGATTAGCTGTACCTATATTAGAAAAATATAATTTTAAAGCAACCTCTTTTGTAATAACATCATGGTATGGAAATACATTATCTGAATATAAATCTGATTCAATAGATTTTCAATCACATTCAAATAACATGCATATTGCAGGTTCAGATGGTAAAGGTGCATTTCTAACAATGTCATATGAAAATGCATGTGCAGACCTGGAAGCCTCTCGTTCATCAATAGGTGATACTTGTAAAGTTTTCTGCTATCCATTTGGTCATTTTAATGATAAATGTAAACAAACTTTAAAGGACTGCAATTACATTTTAGCTTTTACCACTAAAGGAGGAAGAGTATTTCCGGGTGATGATCCTTATGAATTACCTAGAGTTAGGATGTCTAAAGGTGATTCAATACAATCTTTCATTAATAGAGTAAAATAAATATAAATTTTTTGGAGCTTTTTAGGTATTCTAAAAAGCTCCAAAATAGTAATTATTGTTGATTTTTTCTTTTTCTCCAAACAGCCCAAATAATTAGACAAATTGCCAAGGCAATAACAAACACTACTATTATAATTCTTTGCATCTTCACATTGTTTTCAACAGCATTATCCACATTTTCGGTATTCTGTAATTCAGTATCTTCATTTGTATCACTAAGAATTCCTTCAGTTTTGACAACAGTTATATTATAAACTTTACTGCTTATTCCATCTTCAGCATTAACAATAACACTTATTAAATTTTCCCCATACTGCAAATTTTCATTTCCTTCTATCAAAACTTGTGCATTTTCCTTTTGAGGAACTGCTAAAATATTAAGACTATCTATATCTCCAAATACTTCTGCTGTATAATCTGTAATATCAGGACTAAATTCTGGTACAAGAGTAACATCTTCAATAGCTAAATTTTCCAAATTGGCATTTGCTAGTTCTATATCATTTGTTTTACTAACACTAATATAATATTCCTTTCTGTTTCCATTTTCTGCTGTTACAATTATCCTAATCTGGCTTGAACCTAATGGTATATTAGTATTTCCTATAACCTGAACACTTGCTTTAGTATCTTCAGGTTCTGCAATAACCTCTATATTATTTACATCCTCTGTAATAGTAAGATAATATTGAGTTGTTCTACTATTGAATCTTGGACTTATCCCTTCTACATTTAATTGCAAGGTTCTTAAATTATTATTACTACTTCTTGAATCCTGTTGATTAATATTAGGATTATTCTCATCTGTGTTAGTTCCTTCATTTGTTACATTATTTTCAACATCTTGATTATTTGTTTGTCCTCCTACTATATTTTCATCTTGTCCATCATTTTGCTGACCTTGTTGATTTTCTGTTTGACCATTATTTTCATTTGGATTATCCATATTATTACCATCATTTACATTAACTGTAACTCCAGAAAATACAGGTTCTACAGATGTTTCATCAGGTGTAAAAAACTCTCCAGATACTCCAAAATTTGCATTACCAGCACTTATAGCTTTAAAAGTAAATGTGGCTATATTCCCTGCTGTTAAAGGAGATGCTCCACCAGTTGGATCTGTCCAAGTATATATTACTCTACCATTCAAATAATTGCTATTACTTGGTCCAGAAACATATTGAACCTTTTCTTCATCTATACTTAATCTTGTAGTCAATGTAGCAACTGAAGCTCCACTTAAGTTTACACTAATTGTGAAATTATCTCCAACATTAACAGTATTGCTACTTGCTGATAAATTCACTGTTCCAGCTGCCTCAACATGTGAAAAATACACAAAATACAATAATACAAAAAATACACTAATAACGATTTTTTTCATAAAAATCCATCCTTTCTAGGAATATTTCCTATTGCTCAATATTTTTAATTTCTAAAATATGCTTTTGAATTTTAAGCACATCTAATGATGAAGGCAAATTGCCATTTTTAGATATATTTCCTGCCTTTAAATATAATTCATCTAAATCTTTCATTTCCAAAATATATTTTTGTAAAACTAAAACATCTAATGAATTTATTGAACCATCACCATTAACATCACCATATATAATGAAATAATAATTATATATTTCATCACCATTATCATTTTTAAGACATAATCTATAACCTGTACCAATCATAGAATCATCTTTTAATAATACACCTTTTGAATCATAAAATTCCATATTAAGATTTGTATTTACCAACTTTTTAAAATCGCCTACACTACTTGAATTTATGCTAGAAATTTCATCTCCATTTAAAGTAACTCTTTCATCTAATTCAAAGTAAAACTCTTCATCTATATTAATTACATTTATATTACATTTTGCATTAAGTTCTCCATCTTTTAATTTTACATTTATAACTGTCTGCCCCTCAGAAATTGCTGTAATCTCACCATTTTGATTAACTTCTGCTATATTGGAGTTTTCAGAACTCCATATTAAATCTCTGTTTGTTGCATCAGCTGGAAGAACATATGCATTAATTTTCATAGTTTTACCTTCAATAAGTTGGAGATTATTAATATCTAAACGAATACTTTGTGCTGGAACTTGAGCAGGTACCTCTTCCACATATGATTGGAATACATACCCTATAATTCCATTATCTAGTAAAATTTTATCCCATCTTTCCCCATTTTGAACACCTTTTCCTATTCTGGTGAATGTTTGATTTGCTGGAATTGAAATTAATATTTCATATGATGTTCCAGGGCCACTTCTAACATTAAGATTTCCTGTAACATTTGCATATACTTTAGTATTATCTTCAACAAAATCGTTTGAACTAATATTTGGACTACTTACAGGTTCACTTGGCATATTTTCATAGACTGGAATAACAAATCCAATAGATGAATTAAGCATATTTAACTTATCATAACCATTATATATAGATTTTGATTCACTATATGGAGCTAGGCAATTTGTCATATATTGATGCCAAAACAAACTACTAGACCTATCATTATTTACATCAAACTTTTGTAAATATAAACAATTTTGACCTACTAAAATGTAGGTTTTACCTATAAAAACAGCTCCACCTTTTATAGCCCTTTCTGGAGTATTCCATGGTATTAATTGATTTTGAATTTCTTCATTTGACAATCCTCCACTTCCATTTCTGGCGTAATCTAATCCATTTTTTATTGCACCTAAAACTTCTGCTGAACTTGTTGCACCTATATTATAAAAATTATATAGACCTTCATATCCCTGAACTTTACCACTTATTGAATTATGGCTTAAAAAAGGTCCTACTTCTTGCTTAATTCTAGCTGCCAAATGATATGGACTAACTCCACTATAAACTCCTGCATTCATTATTAAATTAGCATATGTGTTTGTAGTATTAACTACATTTCCATTAGCCTCTCTATATGAAACAGCCTTATTATAAAACTCTGTACCATACAGAATCTTATCAACACCACTTTCCGTATTTATATTTTCATCATATGTTAATTTTTCAAACTGAAAAATCCTGACTTCATTTAAAAAATTTCTGGGATCCATAACATATCTAATTGCATGTTTTGATGCATTAACCCAACCAGAATCTATTTCTACATTATACTTTCCAGGTAACAAACACTTCCACTCATCAGAATATGATAAAGGGACTAAATTCTTATCATTAGCATATTCATTATCAACTGCTGTATTCCAGTCAATCCCAGTATATAATGCAGTAAACTCCCAATTGGGATACTTCTTTTTTAATTCGTATAAATATGGTTTATAACTATCTGGGAAGTTTTCTATACCATTTAGTTTTGTAGTTGCCTGTGATTCGTTAAATATATTTATTAGATAAAAAACGAGTAAAAAAAATACTATATAAAAAAGTTTTTTTCTCATAAGTCAAACTCCCTATTAAACTTTTTTTATAGTATTTCCATAATTGTTATATTTATTCTATTATTTCCTCAATTTCACAGTTTAGGTATTATTACACTCCAACTACAACATATCCTTTTTCAGACATTGTCAAATTCTGAGATGAATACTTAGTAATTAAAACAGTGTCCTCTATTCTAACTCCAAACCTTCCAGGAATATAAATTCCAGGTTCATCAGTAACAACCATATTCTCCTTTAAAACAAAATCATTCTTAGAATTTATAAAAGGATATTCATGAATATCTAATCCAACTCCATGGCCAAGGCTATGAACCATACTAACACCATTTAATTTAAAATCACTATCAACTCCTTTTGAAATTAATTTTAAATTAGCACCTTCTTTTAATTCTTCTAAAACTCTTAATTGATTTTTTAAAACTAAATCATATACCGGTTTCATATACACAGGAACATGTCCTGCAAATATTGTTCTTGTCATATCAGAACAGTATCCATTATATCTACAACCCATATCTATTGTAATAGGATCTCCATCTTCAATTTTTTTATCAGTAGGTATAGCATGTGGCATAGAAGAATTAACACCTGAAGCAACTATTGTATCAAATGCTAATCCATCAGCTCCATTCATTAAAAAGAATTTTTCTATTTCAAAAGCAATTTCTTTTTCCGTCATACCGATTTTTATGAATTTTTTTATATACTCAAAACAATTATCAGTAATAATACATGCTTTTTTTATTGAGTCTATTTCTTCTTCCTTCTTTACAATTCGCATTTTTTCTAGTAAACCTTCGGTCTCTTCAAAGTTATTTATTTTATATTTATGCATATATTCCTTATATTTAGCATAAGTCAAATTAGCTTCTTCAAAGCCTACATTTTCACAAAAAGTAAAGAAATTTTCGTAATCCTCTCTGCTCAATTCTTTAAAATCATAAACTATTATTTCATCATTAATTGTAAGAGTATTATTAACTTTTTCCATATATCTTCCATCTGTAATATACACATTTTCTCTTCTTGTTAAAAGCAATACTCCTTCTGCATTTATATTAGTTAAATACCTAATATTTACAGGATTTGTAATTATCATTCCTTGTAAATCTAAATTCTTTAATTTTTCTCTTAAAGCTTCTATTTTTTCATTCATATCATCACCCTTTTATCTTTCTAAATAATTACATTAATATTTTTTTCTTATGTGTAACTATATATTATATCTACCAAATGTGAAAACAGTAAAAATTAACCTTATCCAAATATTTAAGGGTATGAACATCACTACAAAAGCAGCTAATACTATAAATGGTCCAAATGGAATAAATTCATTTACTTCTTGTTTTTTTACTTTACATTTTATTATTAGCATAATACTGAATATTGCGGCAATGAAGAATGACAATATTGATATTGCTATTATATTTCTCCAGCCAAAAAACAAGCCCAGAGTTCCCATAAGCTTTACATCGCCAAATCCCATTGTTTTCTTTTTAAATACCAAGTTTCCTAAAAATGTTAATACTAAAAATATTGTTGCACCAACTATCATTCCAAGCCACATTTCTACTGCTATATTTAAGTTATTTATTCCTCTAAAAAAACTAAATGCAATACCAACCTCTAACATTGTTATAGTTAATCTATTTGGAATTATTTGTAATTTATAATCAATACAAAATGCAGAAATTAACATAGGAGTAAGAATTAAGAATTGTAGTAATTCTATTATATCTTCCATTCCTATTACGCGTAAAAGAGCTATATATATTACACTTGTAATTATCATTAATGCATAATTAGCATTTGAGTTTTTCATATATTCTTTTATGGTTTCTATATCTAGAATTTCCTTATGTTCAGGCAAATTTTGATTCATTAGTCCTATAAATTTTCCAACTACTAAACCTAATAATCCTATTCCAACAAACCAGAAAATATGTATATTATTAATAAACATTTTATACCTTCTCTTTCTTCATTTTTTTCAAATATCTTTTAATAATTTTGTTTTCTAATGGTCTTTTGATTTTGGTAATAAAAATATCCTGCTCTGATATTGGCTTTACCAATATTGATAACATTTTACATCTGTTAGCCCCTATAACATCAGTCATTATTTGATCACCTATTGCTGCAATATTTTCTACATTCAATCCCATTTCTTCTTTTGCTTTCATAAATCCCTTTTTTGATGGTTTTTTTGAAAAATAAAAATATGGAATATCTAAACTTTCTGCAACATATTTAACCTTTTCAATTTTATTAGTATTAGAAACTATACAAAATTTTATTCCAGCGTTTTTTAATTCTTGTACCCATTGTTCAGTACCCTCTTCAAACTTTTTATAGAAATCAATTAATGTATTATCAACATCTAAAATAAGACCTTTTATATTATGCTTTCTTAGAAAGTCTAATTTCACATCTCTAACATTATCAAAATAAAAATCTGGATAAATTAGCATTATATTCCCCCTTGCATTTCACCATTATATTATCAATGAACATAGCTTTTGTCAAGTAATTACAACCTTTTACAAGATTAATTGGCAACATTTATTATGGCTTTTACAAATTCTACAAATAAAGGTGCTGGCTTATCTGGTCTTGATTTAAATTCAGGATGAAATTGTCCTGCTATAAAGAATTTATTTGATGGAATTTCAACAATTTCAACCAAATTTCCATCAGGTGAAGTTCCAGAGCAAATTAATCCATTCTTTTCTAATATATCTTTGTAATCATTGTTATATTCATATCTATGTCTATGTCTTTCTGAAATTACATCCTTTCCATATACTTTATATGCTAGTGTGTCTGGTTTTATTTTGCAAGGATATGCTCCTAAACGCATTGTTCCACCTTTTTTACTTACATCTTTCTGATTTTCCATAATATGTATAACTGGATTTTTACAATTTTCATCAAGTTCTGCTGAATTTGCATCTTCAATTTTAGCAACATTTCTTGCAAATTCAATAACTGACATTTGCATTCCAAGACAAATTCCTAGAAATGGTATATTATTTTCTCTTGCATATTTTATAGTTTCTATTTTGCCTTCAATTCCTCTATTTCCAAAGCCTCCAGGTACCAATATTCCATTATATTTTCCTAGTATTTCCTTAACATTTGTACTATTTATTTTTTCACAATCTACTAAATCTATATTTACTTTTGTATTGTTAGCAAACCCTCCATGTTTTAAACTTTCTATAACTGATAAGTATGAATCCTCTAATTGAACATATTTTCCTACAATTGCAACATTTACATTTTTGTCTTCTAGATTTTTTATTACATCTATCATTTTTTCCCAATTTTCATTTTGTGGTTCTTTATTTTCCAATTGTAGTTTTTCACAAACCACATTTGCTAATCCTTCATTTTCCAGCATTAATGGGGCTTCATATAAATTCGAAACTGTTTTATTTTGAATAATATTCTTTTTCTTAACATTGCAAAATAAAGCCATTTTATCTCTCATTCCTTCTGGTATATCTAACTCTGAACGACAAACTAGAATATCTGGTTTAATTCCTAGACTTTGTAATTCTTTTACTGAGTGTTGTGAAGGCTTTGATTTTAACTCATTTGAGCCTGATATATATGGTAGCAAAGTTACATGAATATATATTACATCTTCATCATTTTGTTCTATTCCTACTTGTCTTATTGCCTCTAAAAAAGGTAAACTTTCTATATCACCAACAGTTCCTCCAATTTCAGTAATTACAATATCTATATCAGTGTTGTCAAATTTGTAAACTTTTTCTTTAATTTGATTTGTAATATGTGGTATTACTTGTACTGTTTTTCCTAAGTAATCTCCTTTTCTTTCTTTTTCAATTACTTCTGAGTAAATTCTTCCAGTTGTAATACTACAATTTTTTGATAAACTCTCATCTATAAATCTTTCATAATGACCTAAATCCAAGTCTGTTTCTGCTCCATCATCTGTAACAAATACTTCTCCATGCTCACATGGATTCATTGTTCCTGGGTCCACATTTATATATGGATCAAATTTTTGTGCAGTTACCTTATACCCTCTGTTTTTTAATAATCTTCCTAAAGAAGCTGCAGTTATTCCTTTCCCTAGTCCTGATACTACTCCACCTGTAACAAAAATGTACTTTGTTTTCATATATTTACCTCTCTCTCTTTTACCGCATTTTAAATTTGTCCACTTTTATGATATTTTGAAAATAAAAAAAGATTTAAAAAATTTCCACAAAAAACGCGGTTTTTTTTAAATCTAAAATTATTCTAGCATGTATTTTTTTATTTTTCAATAGTTTTAGTTAAATTTATAAATAAAATGTTATTGTTCATCCTTATTATTATTTTTAATAGGATCACTATCTAATTCGTTCTTATCTATATTTTCATCATCTTTGTTAGGTTTTTCTATTATCTTAAAAAATTCCTTTAAACTAACTCCTTTGGCACTTTGAGGATCATCATATTTAAACCTTGAAAAAGTATTAGGTGCTAGACTAATGCCTATTACAAATGCCAAAATATATATGAATAAAATAGCAAATGATATTTCTTGATTAACAGGAGCTGCAAAAATTAGTGCTAATAAGAAAGGAATTCCTGATAAATAAAGCACAAGGAGCCCGCTTTGTATGCTCCCATTAAAAATTCCTTCTTTCTCTAAATACAAATTTCCTTGTTTTCCATTATGAATATATGTTCCTTTATGATTACTTCCTACTTCATATGATTTAGATGTTTTTAGAGTTTCTTCATAAATATCTCCTTTATATTCTAAACTAAAAGTAGTATTGTATCCAAGTTCTACTGTTTTATCATTAAGTTTTTTTTCTATTTTTTCG
Source organism: uncultured Clostridia bacterium (assembly GCA_947630155.1). Lineage (GTDB taxonomy): Bacteria > Bacillota > Clostridia > TANB77 > CAG-508 > CAG-492. The sequence continues at coordinate 32,115 of CANRGM010000002.1, read as the reverse complement.
CAATTTACAACAGTCGCTATAATTTTAACTCCTTTTTTATTTAATTGTTTAGTTTTTATTATAATATATAATGATATTCCTAAAATAATAAATCCAACTAAAATACAAAATATAGCCATTTTTTTGCTCCTTTACTTAAATATTATATAATAAACTTAAATCATTATTAACAGTTTTTCTATGAATTAATTATCACATATTGTGTCAGTAAAGTCAATAAAATTTTCTCATTGACCAAAACCAGTAAGTAGTATATACTTAAAATAACTCAACTATTTATAAATTAATTTTATATTATAGTAAAATATCAAATTTAAGATATACTATAGTAATTCTAAAAATGTAAGGGAGGAATTTATTATGACACCACATATTAGTTCTCAAAAGGATGATATTGCAAAAATAGTTTTATGTCCTGGAGATCCATTACGTGCAAAATATATTGCAGAAAATTTTTTAGACAATCCTAGATTAGTCAATTCAGTTAGAAATATGTTAGCTTATACCGGAACATATAAAGGAAAGGAAATAACAATTTTCTCATCTGGTATGGGAATGCCTAGTATGGGAATTTATTGTTATGAATTATATAAATTCTATGATGTAGATACTATAATTCGTATAGGTTCTTGTGGAGCATATGATGAATCATTAAATATTTTTGATACTATTTTAGTTGAAAAAAGTTACACTGAAGGCAATTTTTCTAAAGCATTAAATAATGCAGATTGTCATTTAATTGAAGCTGATGAACATTTAAATTCACTTATAAAAGAAACTTCAAATGAAAAAAATATAAATTGCATTCCTGCAAATGTACTTTGTGGAGAATGTTTTGATTATTATGTTGAAAATTTAAATATTTTACTTGACAGATTACCTAAAGATTTTAATTTAAAAGCTGCTGAAATGGAATCTTTTGCTTTATTCTACACAGCAAAATACTTAAATAAAAAGGCAGCTTGCCTACTAACAGTAGTTGACTCTCACTACAAAAAGCAACAAATTTCTTCTGAAGATAGAGAAAAGTCTCTAAATGATATGATTCTTCTTGCTTTAGAAACATCTTTAAAAATCTGATTTTTTTATAATCAAAATAATTCGAAGAAATAAACTTTTATTTCTTCGAATTATTGATTTAAAAAAATAAATTCTTTGGCTTAAATTCATGAAAAGTTCATCTTTACGAAGTTTAATTCTACCAAGAACCGCCTCCGCCTCCGCCAGAGCCGCCTCCTGAGAATCCTCCTCCAGAAGAACCACCTCCTGAAAATCCTCCTGAATATCCTCCACCATAACTGCTACGTGGCGTAGATGTCATTACCCTGTTAGCTGTACTCATTGTTCCTGTAACAAATGTAGCAAAGGTAATAACATCAAAAGCATTAGTACTATCATACCAACTAGGTGGCTGTAATGCTATTGTTTCAAACTTACTTATCCATTTATCAGAAATACCTAGAACATATGTATATGGAAGAATATTATAAAAATATGTTGGATCTTTTTCTACCATAAGTTCTAGTCTTTCCTTTTCCACTGTCTCTAAAAATGTTTTAAAACCTTTTATTTTTCCATATAACTCATTACCATATGGTGTTCTTTTATTCAGATATTTTTTACATCTCATCATCATAATAATACATGCAATACCTATTAAATAGCCTACAAGATAAAAAGGTTCAGATAAAAGAGCCGGTAGTACCATAATACTCCATGGTATTCCTCCAAACATAAATGCCCATATAATTCCAAATACCTTTTCATAAGAATTTTTGTTATTAAACACGAGTTCATTTATAGTTAAAAGTGCAATACCTGGAAACACTAATGCTGGAATTATCATTTCTGGAAATGAATATTCTATTAATGGTTTTATTGTAATTAATAATATCGTTATAATTATCATAATATTTATAATTATTTTTTGTTTAGTGTTATAGCTAAATATTTTATCTTCTTTTTTATTTTTAAATTTTGATTTTATTTCATCAATTGTACTATAAAATTTATAATTCAAAGCATCACTTGTTACTTCTTCACCTACACCAGCAAATTTTTTGAATAAACCATTAATAAATTTTTTTTCTATTTCATTATTACCATCATATTCTTTTAATTTAATAACTTTAAAGCCTTTATTTTTGCTACTTAATACTTTACTTCCCTCATCTTCTTTATATTCCTCAATCTTTATGTACCCTTTATTGGCTAAATCAATCAATAATGATATTACATCTTTATTGGTAACTTCACCTTTATATATATAACCCACCTCTAAACTATTTAATCCATTAGGCGGATAAAATTCTACAGTTTCAACAGTTTCATCTTCTTTCCCATATTTATACCACAAAATCAGTGATATAAACACAAATATTACAGGTATCGCAAAAATAATATAATCAGACATTGTTAAAAAACCTGCTCCAACAAAATACCCTTCTGGTAATTCCAATCTTATAGTTAAAGCTTGATATGGTGACAAAATTCCATTATAGCTACCTGAAATAGTATTTCCGTCTACATTGTAATTAATTTCAGAATTCTCTATAGAACCTCTATATCCTGATGAAAATCCTAATTTATCACTATCAAATTCCTTTGGCATAGTTATTTTAAAAGTTATATTACCAATTACAGTATCCCATTTATCGCCTATAATATTGTAATACAATTCATCAATATCTTTTAAGGGATCTTTTCCAATATTATAATTGTATTTAATTATATATCTTTTCTTACCTTTTATTGTTTTTTCTGCTGAACCTATTTTTATAACATAATTATCATTTTCTCTTGAAATTGAATAACTATCATTAACACTTATATTAGTAATTTTAGCCTTATTTTCCGTTGTTGTACCATCTAGTCTTGTAATAGTATTTCTTAATGGAATTTTTCTAAAGATTCCATGTTTATTGCTTGCATTAAAATAGGCATCTATAGTTTCTGTTATATCATAAGTATTATTTTCATTTACTTTTATATCAATATCATAACTATCTATCACATAATCATTTGTTTTATATAGGCTGTTTTGACTTGGAGTTGTATCAGATGTTTCGCTAATGTTATTATATTCCGAATCTTTCAAATAATAATCTAAGCTACTAATATTATTAGTAGCTTCTACACTGGTCCAACTTATACAAAAAACTGATAGAATAATTATAAAAGACAATAGTACTTTACTTATTGTTTGTTTCATGTATTCCTCCCAATGATTAAAATTTAACATTAACATTTTCTCTTTCACTTTCATCAGCTTCAAACATTGTTTGAACTTTAAATCCCATAATTCCTGAAATTATATTATTTGGGAAAATTTGTATTTTGTCATTTAAAGTTCTTACTGTTGCATTATAAAATTTTCTAGAGTTAGCAATATCCTCTTCAACCTTAGATAATTGATTTGATAGGTCTATAAAATTTTGATTTGCTTTTAAATCTGGATAGGCTTCTGAAATTGCAATTAATTTATTTATTCCTTGTGATAACTTATTATTTAATTCTACTTTATCCTCATTACTCATTTTTTCATAAGGAGTATTTCTAAGGCCTATTACCTCCTCTAATGTTTCTTTTTCATGTTTTGCATATCCTTTTACTGTTTCAACAATATTAGGAATCAAATCCCATCTTTTTTTCAAATATACATCCATTGTTGAAAAAGCTTCATTTACACGATTTCTTAGTTTTACCAAACCATTATATGTTGCCAAAACATACAATAAAATTATTACTACAATTGCTATTAATACATAAACAATCCACATAATATTTCCTCCTTTATTTTTATAAATTAACATATTTTAATTATCACATAGAACATTGTAAAAGTCAATAATCTTATATTACAAAAAAAGAAACGAAAATTTTCGTTTCTCATTATTTTGTAATTGATAATATTTTATACTTAGTAACTCCAACAGGTGCTTGAACCTCTACTATTTGATTTTTCTTAGCACCAAGTAAAGCACTTCCTATAGGAGATTCATTTGAAATTCTATTTTGTAATAAATCTGCTTCTGTTGATCCAACTATAGTATATACTACTTCTTCCTCAAATTCTTCATCCCATAACTTAACAGTATTTCCAACTTGCACAGTTTTTGTATCTATTTCAGATCCATTTATAATTTTAGCATATCTAATCTTATTTTCTAATTCTGCTATTTTATCTTCATTAGCAGCTTGTGCACTTTTAGCTTCATCATACTCTGAATTTTCAGATAAATCTCCAAATCCTAAAGCTACTTTTATTCTTTCGGCTATTTCAGCCCTTTTTTCTGTTTTTAAATATTCTAATTCTTTTTCTAGATTTTCAAATCCTTCTTGTGTTAATATTACTTCTTTTTCCTCCATATTTTTTCCTCCTTTATGTAATTTTCTTGTTTAAGTGTCTTACATATCTTAAATCAGTTTTGACTTTTTGTCAATACTTTACACTAAAAATTCACATTTCTGTAATGCACCTCTTATACCTATTAGTGAACATATATAACAACCATACTGTTTATATAATTTCTCAGCTTTTTCATAGTATTGTCTGCCAGAATATACAAGACTTTCTATAAAAATTTTTTTATTAATATCTCCATAAAATTCTTCAACAAATATTTGATTATTTTCATCCATAACCACTTCAAAATTGTTTACTTGAACACCATTGAAAGATTTCTTAAAGAAAATCGATTCATCTGTAAGATTGATAATAGTAGAATTCATGTTAATATTATATTTTTCAAAAACATCTTTCTCAAAATCTATATTTATAATATATTTTGCATTTCTAGCACTCTTTCGCTTATTATTTGAAACTGTAATTAAAATTCCATCTTCATATAATGAATTTTCCAATCTTTTATAATATCTTAGATTTTCTGTAATTATATTTACAGTTCTAAATTTAGAAATAAGTTTTTGTATTAAATATATGTTGTTTTTTGAATATTTATTTACAAAAATATAAATATTTTCTAAATTCATATTTTCTTTTTTTATAGCAAATATATACTCTAAAATCTCTACCAACGAATCCTTCATCAAGAATTTTCCATTTAATATATTAGTACTGTTAAAATTTTTCTCTAAAAATTTCAAGTCTTTTTCAAAAACTAAATAATCAATTTCATATAATTTGATATAATAATTTAATTGTTTGATTAATTTTTTCATAATTTTATTATTATTTTTTTTATATTTTGGAATTAAAAAAATTATTCCATTATCTATTAATTCTACTTTGATTTTAAAGAATATATATTTAGAAAGCTTTTTACACTTCTCTCTAGGCATTTCATAAATTCTACTATCAGTTCTAACATAACCTACTTTTACATTATTTTTATATGACATAAAATCACCAACATAATAGATATTTTTATATATTATGCTGATGATTTATTATTTATTACATTTCAAATTTTTGCTTTACAATTTCCCAAATTTTATCTGATTCAAAACCCTTTCTCCAATATGCGGCTCCAGCTAAATTATATTTTTCTACTAAATCTAATTTTAAAGAAAATGACTCTTCATCCTCAACCCACATTTTATATACATATCCATTTTCTTCATATTGAATAAAATATTGTTTTAAATCTTCTAACCAGTCTTTTGATGCATTATCAGGTATTGAATCCTCCATATTTTTTATGCCAACAACCTGTGACTTTCCAACAACCTCATCATTTTTTGTTTTCCAAAGTCTTGTGTAGAAAGGTAAGCCTAAAATTATTTTTTCAGCTGGCACATCTTCACCATTTAAAAAATTATTTATGCTATTTTCTACCCAATTATATCCAGATGTTGTTCCAAAAGCACTTGTTCCATATTGATCATATCCCATAAACACAATATAATCTGCCACTTCACCAATTATATGTCTATTATAACATAATGACCAATTATCTGATCCATTAGGTGCTGTAACATCAACAGATAAACATGCTCCTATGTCTCGTAATTGTGGTGCTAATTCTATAACAAATCTTGAAAATGCTTCACTATCATCTTTATACATATATTCAAAATCTAAATTAATTCCATCTAAATCATATCTTTTTACATAATTTAAAATATCATTTATAATACTTTCACGTAATTCATAATCATTTATTATAACTGAAAACTCGTCTATTGTTGATGACAATGTATCATTTGTAACTTTAGGCCATACTTTATAACCATTATGTTTTGCCCAATTAATATAATCAACTCCTTCATCTCCAACATTTTCAACAAGTTTAGCCTGTGAAACCACATCCATTTTAGTAACATTTTCTATTTCTGTATCTTTTAAATCTAAATTAAAGAATGAAGGTGAAACAACATTAACTCCATCATATTTTTCTCCTGTATTGTCTGGTGCTGTCGCATATTTTGAAAAATATTCCCATACTAAACTAACCTTTCCATCAATTCGATTTTCATATTTTTCTTCTTCTCTTTCAACCTTTATATCTCTTAACTTCTTTTCTTCAACATATCCTATATTTCCATTTTGTGAACGAACTTTTACCCAACCTTCAGGTAATGTATTTTCTTCAACTTCTGCTATTACTAATTTATCTCCTTCATTAATTTTTTCTATAGATTTTGAAAATACGGTTGCTTTATATCTAATATGAAGATTTTTATCTGCTATTGCAGTTGTTAGCTTTTTATCTAAAGATTCTATAATAACTTTATTTTCTACTTTTGTAACCTTTATATTATATATATCTTCCATTTCTGAGATAGGAATATAAAAAATATCATTTTCAACTTTTGCACTATTATCAATTCTAGTAATTTCACCATTTACTAATATCTCGTTTTCATCAATTCCTAAAACAGCCAATTTTGTTTCAGTTGAAGTTACTATCTGATTATATTCTTCATCATAATATATATTATCATCATAATAATTTTTAATATCATCAAAAGATAGATATATAACATCATCTTCAATTAGAACTTCCTGCTTAGTTTTACCTGTGACATTTGAAAAATTTATTACTAGATTAGTTTTATCAGTTATTTCATTTCTTATATAATTTGGAGCGATTCTAAGTATAAAAACTGCACCTATTAAAAGAACGGCTATTACTATCAGTTTTAATAAAACACCGCCTATTTTTTTCACTACTCCTTTTGGTTTTTCATCAATTTCATGTTTCATTCTACATTTCTCCCTTATTTTTTATATTATTTATCATAACATATAAATTGGATTTCGCAAATACTTTTTACCAAAATTATTGTAGTTGAATTTGATTGTTTTACGATTCAGGTGGTCATGTAAAAATTCTTACCCATTTTATGTAACATTTGAATTAAAATTTAATATTATATATTAAATAGAGGAGGTAATACATTATGTTCTGTTTATTTAAAAAGACTTTAGGAGTATGTTTAATTGGTTTAGGTTTAGGAATATTATTAGTACTATTACTTCCACTTACGGGATGGCTTTTCGCTATTGGTATCGCAGTATGCATAGTTGGCCTTGTTTGGCTAGCATGTTAGTATAAAGGAGTGTGTTGAAAAATGACTATTGTTGTAAAAAAAGTTCCTAAATGTTTACGAGGAATTGTTAAGTTTATTTTTGGCATCAAAGATTAAACTACATATTTTAATTAAAATTATCCATGATTTAAAACATTAAAAATAAGAAATATATGTTTTATATAGTAATAGCATATATTTCTTACTTTTTCATAATAATATTAAATATATAAAAATAAATTGAATTAAATTAAACTACACTATACAAAATTTATAATTTAATTTAACCCAATTTATTTATAAAATTATGCTCTTTTTACTTTACCTGAACGTAAACATTTTGCACATACATGTATTCTTTTTACTTCACCATCTATTTCTGCTTTTACTGTTCTTAAATTTGGTGAAAAAGTTCTTGAAGCTCTTCTACTTACATGTGAACGAGCAATGCTTATTTTATTTCCCCAACTTTTTGTTTTATTACAAATTGCACAATTAGCCATTTTATTGCACCTCCTATATGCGTTTATTAAATTGACTATTTATAATACTAACATATATTACAAAAAAAATCAAGTGTTTTTGGAAATTTTTTCTTTCACATAATTTTGCAAAATATACACATACTAACCTTGTTAGAGGTGATAAAATTGACCAATATTAATTGTTCATTAAATTGTGTACATCAAAAAGATGGAAAATGTACACTAAATAACACAATACGTCAATCTTTCAATACTAACCATGATTGTGCATATTTTAAAAAAAGAACTTAAAAAAGGAGTCCTAGTTTATGGAATACTATAATTTTTATCACACTAACACTAGGACTTCATCTATTTCTATTTATTATTATCACTTTCTTCAACTATGTTTTCTTCTTGTTTATCTTCATTCACATTATTTTGTTCATTTTTAATATACTCATCAATAACAATTTGTTGATTTTCATCTAATTTATATCTAGGTAATTCTGGCAATTCGTCTAAATTGCTTAATCCAAACATTTTTAGAAATTTAGGAGTTGTTTCATACATAGTAGGTCTACCTGGTGCATCTAATCTTCCAGCTTCTTGTATTAATTCATATTCTAATAATTTATATATTGTTCCATCTGACCCCACACCACGGATTGATTCAATTTCAGCTCTTGTTATTTTTGGATTATATGCAATTATTGAAATAACTTCTAATGCTGCTGGTGATAAATTTGGTTTGCTTCTTTTATCAAAAATTGGATATATATACTCATAGTTTTCTTTTTTGGCACACAATTGATATGCATCATTTACTTTTATTATTTCAATTCCTCTATTTTCATTATTATATTCATTTTTCATAATTTCCACAATTGAAGTAATTTCGTCTTGTCCTAATTCTGTAGCTGACATTAATTCCTTTATTTCAACCTGCCTACCAGCAGCAAATAAAATTGATTCTATTATACCTTGTTGTTTTTTATAGTCCATATTTACTCTCTCCTTTTCTCATCTTTCATATTAAATCATTTCTGATTATATATGTCAAGGTTCAAGTTTTTTTGTATTTCATCTCTTGAACAAATGATGTTTATATGATAATATTAGAAAAAGTATAAAAGGAGTGCGATAATATGTCAAATGATAAAAAACCTAAAATTGAAGTAGTTAAAGGAAAAGGTCGTTTAGGTATATCTCCAGTTAGTACACATTTAGATGTTGAAAAGCCTAAAAATAAAACAGATAAAAATAAAATAATCATACCAAAAGAAAAAAAATAAAAACAAATATCCAGTCTGAATCTATGTCTAGACTGGATATCTGCTTTTATGAGTTATATTGCTATTGGGTTATCTATTTTGTTTGATTACATTGCTTGTTCAACTGTTTCTTCATTTTGAACTGAATCATCTTCTTGATTTACTACTTCTAAACTTGAAACTGAAACTTCATATGCTACTTTTGTTTCAACTCTACCATCTTCATATTTCTTCTCATATGTTCTTGATTGAACTCTACCTACTATTTTTACCTCAGTTCCTACTAGAATATTTTCACAAAATCTAGCATTTCTTCCCCATGCTATACATGGTATGTAGTCTGATTTATTATATGCTCTGTTTACTGCTAATAATAAATCTGAAATTTCTCTTCCAAATGGAGTTTGTCTGTAAATAGGTTTTTTACATATGTAACCATTTAATGTTACTTCATTTGAAACTACATCTTTGCTGACTTCAATTTCTTGTTCTTGATTCTCCATAAACTTAATTTCTTTAGCAAAAACTGTAAGTACTAATCTGTTTTTCTCATTTTCATAACTGTTATATGATCTAAATTGACCTTCTACTGTAATTTTTGAATCAATTTTCAAATCATTAATTGAAAGTAATCTTTCTGATACAGTTATTGGAATAATGTCTGCATTACCGCTTAAACGAGGTACTGCTAAATCAAATATGTAAAATTTTTCTCCATAAATTTCATGACTAAGTCTTTTTTCACTTGTTACCTTTCCCACTAATACTAAGTGGTTATTTTCTAAATAATTTGTATTCAAATTTATTTCCTCCCCTTATTTGTTTATTATATTTTTAATCATAATGTACAAATTTTTATATCATATTTATTATTATACACTATTTTTTTGGTTTTGTCTACATAAAAAGTTATATTTTTCAATATTTTTTATTTTATACCATTTATGTTAATTTTGTCATAATCTGGTACATATATCAAAAATAGCACTAAAACAATTATTAAATCATATATACTATAGTTTTCATTATATTCTAGTTTTATTTCCTGCAATTCAATTTCTCCATAATTATTATATATATTTCTTTGCACACAAATTAATACATCATCATCAGTTACACTTGATATTGTAATACTTGATTTAGAATTAAAACCATAAGTTATTAAATTGGAATTTGTGATATTTAATTCTTCATATTTTGCATCAATATCCATATTAATAATTACATTTTTTGCATTTTGTAATATTTTATTTAACTCATCAATTTTTTCAAATTTCTTATTTATTATTACTGTATCAAAATGAACATTCTTTATATTATCTATATTCTTTTCTTTTATAAATATTACTTTATTTTCTACCAAAAATTTATTATATGATAATAATTTCTCAATATTGCTCTCACTTTTTGAATCTGTAATAAGACCAATAAATACCATTTTATTTCAATCTCCTTTTTATTAGTATATCGCAAATTTCCCAAATTATGCACAATTGGTACGCGTTCCCAATTGTGCAATTATTTTTGTTTTTGCGTTCCATTGCTGTCAATTTCATAATTATCACTATAAATTAAGTCAGAAACAGTAACAACTTTAAACCCCTTTTTCTCTATATTAGTAAGCAGTTTATCTAAACTATCTGCGGTATGATCTGTTCCGTTATGTGATAATATAATATCCCCATTTTTAATTTTGTTGTTAAGTCTTGCCCACATTTCATCCCCAGTAAGACCGCTGATAATCCAACGTATCTAAAGACCATTGAATTGTAGTGTGTTTTTGATTTTCTGCTGCTTGTATTACAGTATTGTTATATTCCCCATAAGGACCTCTATATAAAGTAGTTGATTTTCCAGTTATTTTCTTTATCTTTTCCGAACAATTTATAATTTCTTTTTCATTATCTCCTAAACTTAAATTATTTACATGTTTATGCCCATCTGAATGATTTGCTATTTCATGCCCTGCATCCGATATTTTTTTCACCGCTTCTGGATACTTATCCACCCAGTCTCCCACCATAAAAAACGTTATGTGAGTTTTATGTTTTTCAAGTGTCGCTAATATCGAATCAATATCATCTGCATTCCATGCACAATTCATGGTAAATGCTACCTTGGGTTCTTCTGTCTCAACATTATAAATTGGTACTAGCTTTGCTTGAGACATTGTTTCTACTATCTCACCTGATTTACTTGTAAATGTAGCTGCAAAAATAAATAATGCAATCACTGTACTTAGTGCTACTAGATAAGAATATATTTTCTGTTTATTAAATACTAAAAACATAAATAAACCTCCTAAAATAAGCTATTTAATTTTATGCTTATTTTAGGAGGTTTATGAAATTTTTTTGTTCTTCATCATCTATACATTTTATCTTTTACTATTCAATTGATCTATTGTTCATTTTTTTTCCGTTCTTCTTTTTTCTATATTTTCCACTCTTATTTCTCTAAATTTACCATCAACCATTTCTAAAATTCTATCTGGACAAACTTTTTCTATAAACTCTCTATCATGACTAATTGCAATTACAGTTCCTTCAAAATTTTCTAGAACTTCCTCTAATGCTTCTAATGCTTCTATATCAAGATGATTTGTGGGTTCATCTAAAATTAGTGTGTTTATATCCAATAATGAAAATATTGCTAGATGAATTCTTGTTCTTTCACCAGGACTTAATTCAGAATATTTTTTATCCTTATCTTCATATGCAAAATTAAATTGTTTCATAACTGTATATATCATTGATTTGTCTTGTAAATTTTCATAATCTATTGATTTTTTTATATATTCATCAATTGTTAAATCTGTATTTTCCTTAGTATCTTGCGCAATATATCCTATTTTCAATGCACTTCCAATATCAACATTCCCTGAAATTGGTTTTTGTTCTTTCATCAATGTTTTTAAAAAAGTTGTTTTACCTGAACCATTATCACCAATTATGATTATTTTTTGACCAAAATGACAATCTAAAGAAACAGGTTCAGTTTGAAAACCTTTTTCATATCCACAAACTAAATCTTTAAAAGAAATATTTGTAGATCCTTTCATTTTTGAAGTATTAATTTTAATTTGTAATTTATTTCTTGTTTTTGGTCTCTCAATTTTGTCCATTTGTTGAATTTGCTTTTCTATTTGTTTTGCCTTACTAGCTAGGCCACTAGCCCTATCTCTTTCATAGCCTCTAGTATATTTATCATTGTCTTTTACTCCTTGTTTTCTTCCTTTAATTGCCCAATCCTTTTTCTGTTTTATACTATCTTGTAAAACTTTTATTTGTTCTTGTTGACTGCTATATAATTCTAATTGTTTTTCTTCTTCTTTTTTCTTAAATTCCACATATTGTGAATAATTTCCAGGATACTCTTTACATGTTCTTTCAAATTCATCAATCTCAATAGTTTTAGTAGTTACTTTATCTAAAAATCTCCTATCATGTGATACTATTAAACATGGAATATCTAATGTACTTAGATATTCTTCTAACCATTCAATTGATTTTAAATCTAAATTATTAGTCGGTTCATCTAATAAAATTAATTCCGCACCTTTTAATAATACTAGTGCAAGCATTACTTTATTTTTTTGACCACCACTTAATTCGCTTATTCTTCTATCCTTAAATTCTTTTCCCATACCTAAGCCATTTAAAATTGTGTCTAATTTATAATCAAAATTATAACCATCTAATAACGAATATTTTTCCTGTAATTCGCAGTATTTTTCTATTTTTTCTGTGTCTTCCCCCATTGTTTCTTCCAGTGTTTTTAAATTTGCTTCTATATCATCTATACCAATTTCCTTTTTTAGAAATGAAACTATTGTTTCATTCTCTTCATTAATCTTGAATTCTTGCCTTAGATATCCCACAAATTCTGGATTGTCTATTTCAATTGTTCCTTCATCAGCCTTTTCAATACCAGAAATAATTCTCATTAATGTTGACTTTCCTACTCCATTGCAACCTACTAAACCTATTTTTTCTCCGGAATTTAATGTAAACCCAATTTGATTTAAAATAGTTTTACCTTTATAAGATTTTGATATATTATTTACTCTTAACAAGAAAATTCCTCCTCTATAAACTATGTCAACACTTTTTTAGAAATTTTATCATTTTTTCTCATTACATAAATTTTACCATATAATCCCACAACAATAAATTTCAATATCTGTGCTAAAAATAAAGCTACTACAGCACCTTTCCAATCAGCAATAAATCCTACTAAAATAGCAAAGATGGCATATAACACACTTGCTACAAGAGATTTTAATGAGCCCATACTACTTCTATATTCATCTTTATATAAACTTTGAGATATATCACTTGTAGCTACATCTGTTGTAAATACTGAATTTGTAATCATTACAAATGGAGATAACACATTGTTCATTAATAAACTAAGCCAATTTGATGCAATGCTAAATAGGTTTGAAAATATTATTACTTTTTCATTAGCCCATTTTTTCAATACTTTTCCGCTAAACCAACTTCCAATAAAAGCTCCAACATTACATAGAATACCAGGAATTCCAACACTCCATAACGGCCACACCATTTTGTAAAATTCACTTCTAAATTGATATGTAGCTTCTCCTATTCCCTCAGAAATTCCATCTGCTATTATTTGTTTTTTTAGTATTTTATTGTTTTTTACTAATTTCATTACATTTTTTACTTGAGCAAAAATATTTTCATCTTCATTTGAATATTTTTTTACATCTTTCAAGGCAAATGCTAATATTACTTCAAATATTCTTGGAACTACAGAAAACACAATTAATACTTTTATTGAAGTGAAATATGATATTACAGCTCCTAATATTGTGCTTAAAATTCCAGCTACATAATACATAGAATTTACTTTTCCTAAATAATGTTTATATTCATTTTCTTTGTCATTTTCTTTCAATGTATCATATATAAAAGCAGTGTTATTTCCACTAAAGAATGCTCTTTCTAATCCTTCAAATATTGCAGCTACAACTAAACCAGTATATGAGTTAGTCAAAGCCAGAATAATTGCATAAATCAATGAATTTATGCATCCCATAATCACTGTGTTTTTTCTTCCTATTTTATCTGCAATAATACCTGTTGGGAATTCAAAAATGGCAGCAGATATCATTGTTATGCTAAATATACTCATTCCTAACATCATTGAATTTGATATTTCTGAATAATAAATTATAGCAAATGCTCCATACAATTTGAAATCCATTAACAGGTTTAATAATCCCATTATTCTCATATTTATTTTAATTACATTTTTTTCTTTTGTTTTTGTTATATATTTTTTCATTTTCAGTTCTCCTTATTTTTTATTTGTTAAATTTTCTTTTTCAGTGATTTTCAAAAAATATATAACCTCAAATATATGTAATTAACATTTAGCTTTTTATATTATATATTAGTTCAAAATCACTTTGCTGTTACTTTTAATCATAATTATCACATCCTTTTAAATAGATTATTTTTATTTATTATAACATCTTTATTTATCAGTGTAAACCAATTTTAAAGAATTGATTTTTTAGTAGAGTAGAAAAAAAGAGAAATTTAAGGGACGTCCCTAAATTTCTCTTAATATTTTAATGTTTACTGCGTTTTACTTGTTTTTTATTTATTCTGCGTATAATAGCCAAAATTATTACGGCAAATACCACTATTTCAGCTGCAAATAATACATTATTTACCCAAACTATACCTGTATTTGGATATATAATTGGAATTATTCCTGCAACTCCCTTATCCTTTTGTTCTTCTGGAGTTTCTGGAGTTCCTGGGATTCCTGGAGTTTCTGTGGTTCCTGGGTTTCCTGGTGTTCCTGGTGTTTCTGGAGTTCCTGGAGTTTCTGAAGTTCCTGGAGTCTCTGGAGTTCCTGGGGTCTCTGGAGTTCCTGGAGTCTCTGGAGTTTCTGAAGTTCCTGGTGTTTCTGAAGTTCCTGGTGTTTCATCATTCATTATATAACTCAACGTATCCTCTTCTTTAATTTCTAATTCAGTAGGTGTATAACCTATTGACTCAATAGTTGTAAATTCAGCATCTGGAGATATTTTTACTGTTGCTTCTTTATTTTCTGTAATTTTGATTGTTCCAATATCAAGTTCATTATTTTCCCCATCATTTAATTCTTGTGTTCCAACATAATATAGATTCAATCTTTTTTCTAATCTATCTGATGTATCATTGCTTGGTTTGTTATATCTGTACTCTTTGAATTTTTCTTCATTTAAATTTTCACTCCATGTAAATTCAACTTCTGCATCATTTGTTATATTTAAATCTAAACCAATTTGGAAAGATGCAACACTTGCGTCTTCTTTCATTCCTAGACGAACATGAATTAATTTTTCATCATTTTCATCTTTGACTAATATTACACTTGTTCTATCTATTGGAACAGAATTATCTTGATCATCATTACTAGCCGATATTTGACTTTTAACAGCAATAATAACTATAACTAGAAGTACAATACCTATTATAATTGATTTCTTAAATTTCATTTTGTCCTCCTTTCAGAATTTTGTGATTTTTTTATTCTAAAGTTTTTATATTATCAAGTGTGATAGAAGGTAATTTACTTGGTACACTTACACGTAATGTATCACTTGTTAATCTTTCTCCTTCATTTGTTTCAGCATTATCAACACGATACAATTCTGCTCTAACTGATTTTGGAATCTTATTATAGGCTTCTGTATCAGTTGGCTCAATCCAGTAAATCCATATACCTTCACTTACTTCTCCTAATTCTCCATGAGCAGGTTCATCAGCTAATATTATTTGACTTCCTTCAACTATTTCATTATTCTCATTCCATAGTTTTACAACATTATAAGCTGGGTTACCTTTATAAGTTCCTGTAAATACAATAGATCCTGCTGGAATAACTTGCTCTTTAGTTCCATATTGTAAATCTGAAGTTAATTTACCAATTCCATTAGGTACTAATTCTACATTATCACCTGTTTCACCAAGTAAATCTAATTCTGCAATGGAAACTACTTTTTGATCAGTTATTACAAGTTTTACATATGATGCTCTATATGTATATAGTCTGTCATCATTATCTTTGTTAAAGTAGACAGTTTGTGTTTTGTTATCATCTAATCTAAATTTACCTACTTTTACTGTTTCCCAATTTGATTTATCTGTACTTATTTGAATTTCATAATCTGTAATTGCTCTAACATTACCAGCTTTATATTTTAGTCCAACTAAAGTTTTAACTTCATCTAAAGATATTATAATTTCTCCATTTTGATTATTTGGAGCTGTTCCTTCATAATCATCACTATAATCTTTATTAGCTATTTTTGAAATTGCTTTTACCTTTTCTGGTTCACATGGTGTTCCAGAATTGTCATCTGCATCTTGTGTAGAATCCTCATCAGAAACTAAGTTTGTTTCTATTACCCAATCATCTTTTCCAAGACTTCCATCATGTGATACTTTTACTGGATCTAATACTAACTCTTTAGTTTCATTTAGATATTTATCATATCCTATAACTTTATATGTAAATACTCTATTGTTTACAGTTTCAATTGTATCTATATATTCTGTGTTATCAGCAGTTACAAATGCTACTGGTCTTGAAACTTCTTTATCATTATCCCAATAACTTCTGATTATTTCATATCCTAACATTGCTTCTGAGTTTGCTGATTGATTATTATTTCCTAATTTAATTTTTACTTGATTGCTGTTATCCTCTTTTTCTAATGAAGCAACTACTGTTGTTCCTGAAACCATTGCAGATTTCTTTGCTAATTGATATGCTCTTGCTTCATCATTTATATAGTAGATTGCTTTAGTTTCTTTTTCAAATTGTTCTGCAAATGCTATAGTTTGTTCATTTGGAACCATTCCCCATCTTTCGAAGAATTCTAGTAAGTTTTTCTTAGTTGCTGCACAAGCTAATCTCATTAAATTATTATCTGAATTTGAATCTAAAACTAATCCAATTGCATTTCCTTCTTCAACCTTTACTCCTGCAGGTTTATCCTTTGCACTTAAACTTGCGTACATTCTTGCATATGTATCCATTCTTGAGAATACTAAGTTATTATATTGTTCTTGATATGTGTTAAACATTTTAAAGTTATATCCACCTTTATCATAAGCTAAGTGTAATTGCCAATATAAACCTAATTGAGTAAATACATTTGAAGCTTTTCCAATTGTTCCTGATGTAACTTTTTTGTATACTTCTGGATATTGGAATCTTACTGATTCATTTGTATCTTGTGCTTGTGCTAATACTGAGAAATAGTTATTTGTAACTTCGGCATGTACATAAGCACTTTCATTTATGATATGTCCAATTTCATGGGCAATTCCCCATCCAAAATAATTCCCTGATACATATTTTCCTTGTGCATTTGTTACTATTGGATTTCCTTGTGATAATCCTGCAACTTCATTCCATTCAATACCAATATGTTGTCCTCCAGCATACATAAATGCACCTGCGAACATTCTATGATAACGAATATTTAATCTACTTGATGGATATTGATTTATTTTTTCTGCTTCAGGATCTTTAGTTAATCCTTTATGAGAATAGAATAAATCTACCATATCACTCATTGCTACTAATGAATTATATAATTTTTCTGTTTTTTCATCTATTGTTCCATCACCTAAGCCTGCAAGTATTCTCTTTGATGATACAGAATACATCATTTGATCTAAAACTATTTCTGTTGCACCAAGTATACAATCTTTTTCAACATAGTTACGATCTATTTCAGATTTTCCGCTTCCTTTATGAACCTTATTGTGTTCGCTTTCAATTTGTGGAACTACCTTTTCCAATTCTTCAACATAAGTTTTAACAGCTGTCTTTTTATCTTGTTCAGTAGTTACCTTTGTTAAATCTAATACTGGAATTTCATGACCACCACTTACTCTAACACCATAAACCTCATTTGGGTTATTTCCTGTATAATTAATATACAAAGAACCTCCACTTTCTGTATCCAAGCTTCCAATTTTTGGAATAGTTATTTCATTTTTACCAACCTTTAATGTTGGAGTAGAATTACTCTTCCAATATGCTGCTTCTGGATGGTATTGAGTTGAAATTAATTGTAAGTTTGTATTATCTCCTATTTTTTTGTTTGGATTTCCTACATAAATTGTAATAGTTTCTCCACCATGTGCAACAACTCCTAATGGTTGCCAAGCATTTAATCCACCTTTAAATGTAATATGTCCATCTTTTGCAGATGTTACAGTTGTATCTATTTGTACAGCTTTATTTAAGTTTTTATTATTTAATATCTCTCTTGCTGTATCAATTTCTTTTTGAAGATTTTCTTTTTCTGGATTATATTCTCCACTTACTTCATCAGGTGTATCTAATCTTTTTTGTAATTCATCTATTGTAGCGCTTGTTACATTATCTTTTAATGTTACATGCATTTGGTCTGCATATAATGCATTTATATCTCTTTCAAGTGAATCATCATAATAGAAACACATTTCAGCAATAGTAATCTTTCTTATGTATGATGAACCTCTACCAACACCTATATTTATTTTATTTGTAGTTATAGGCTCATCAAGTTTTATAACAGTATAATCTCTTCCGTTATCATCTTTTCTTGTAACTACCTGTGATGCTTCTACTAATTTTTTATTTCCTGATTTGTCCCAATACATTACATGAGCTTTTTCAATTGATCCTAAATTTTCAATTTGTGCCATTGTAAAATAACTCATTGTATAATAATTATCAAATTCTATTGTAGGTGTTTTTTCACCTGTATAATGTCCACCAACATCCCAATCATCTGCTTGATAATATGAACGGAAATTATTATCCACAACACCTAATGCAGTTTTTCCTGAATCTAATGGACTATCAACCATACTCCACTTATTTAATGTTGCATTAGTAATATGATTTGTTACCTTACCTTCTTCTGTTGCTGTATTAATTAATTTATATTTTGGCAGTTTTGCAGGTTCAATAACTGATGTTTCTGCAACACTAACTATTGATGGTTTACTTTCACCCAATTCATTAACACCTGTTACATATACTTGATATTTCTCTTTTTCAGCTAAACCTGTAATTGTATAACTATTTGTTGGAATATTTTCTGCAACTTTTATGTAATTACCTGTTTCATATAATCTATAATATACATTGTATGATTGTGTGCTTTTCATATTTTTCCATGTAGCAGAAATTTCCTTATTGCCACCTGTAAGCTTCAAATTATCTGGTGGTTCTGGTCTATTATCTGGTTTTGGTGTTACTTTAATTGCTCTACTATATCCACTCTTCCACTCACCATTTATAGATTGAACTTTTACTTCATATTCTGTATAATTTACAATTTTATCATTATTGAAACTTTCTATTGTTACAGTATGACCTTCTGCAATAATATGCTCTGTTATTCCATTAGATGTAATAGATACTTCATAACCTGTTACATTTTTCATACTATCCCATGATACAGTAAATTGCTCACTACCTGGAATTCCTGTAACATTTGTAGGAATATCTAGTTGTGGTGCTGGAATTCTATCATCCATTCCATTTAAAAATTCTACTTTTGATATATCTGCTAATTTATTACTTTTAGTTCCTGTTACTTTTATTGTAACTTTCTTTACTGCAACTTTATTTCCTAAATTTATTACAATAGTACCATCATTATCTATAGTAACCAATGCATTTGTTTCAGCTTTTGTAGTTTCTGCTTTTAATGCAATTGGTGTATCACCTAATGTAGCAATTTTATATAATGGTTTATTATTATTTGCCATAACATTTTCACTATTTATAGTTGCTAAATTATTTTTTATAGCATCTATAGTATTCTTTGCTATTTTAGCTTCTATTATATCTCCCTCAACAGTTTCAACTGTAACTATACCACTTTCTATATTATTTTCAGAATTTGCAGATGGAGCAATTGTAATAGCTTCTGAAGGAGCATTATTTTCCCCTAAATCTAAAGTAATTTCTACAGGATTTACAGATGAAATTTCTCCTTGTGTTGGTTTCAAAGTTACATATTTTTCATTATTCTTTAATAAATCTTCTAATGTACCATTTGTTTCTTCTACAACGCCTATATCAGATGTTATTTTAGCTTCAGCTAAATCTATATTTGCTATATACGAAATTTTACCTCCTGTATATCCCTTATCTTTATTTATTGAAATATAAGATAAATCTATAATATCTATTTTTCCATCTTGATTTAAATCATATTTAGAATTATATTTTCTACTTTCAATTTGGTTGACCATTTCTGTTTCATCATTTGAATTTATTATTCCATCTGGCTGACCATTTGGATAAATATCTCCAATTCCAATCACACCAACTTGCTTTGATTCCACTATTGATAAATTATCACTATCATGTCCATTAATAAGGCTTAGTTCTGATGTCATATTTTCCTGTATTTCAATATTTTGGGTAAATTTTTGATATCCATTTCCACTTATAGATAAAATATATATCCCTGGATTTAAATTATCATATGTATAATATGCTTTTTCACCATCATATGACTTTTCTGTAATTTTTTCATAATCAGAAGTATGTTGTTTGTTTAGGCTAACATTTAAATCTGGTTGACTCTGTGGTAATCTTAAATCTATATTAATAAAGAGTTTTCCAGTTTTTATTTCAGGTTCTTCTATAGAATTACTTATTTGATTTAAGTTTTCATTTTCTTGTGTACTTATGTTTCTTGTACCTTTATTAGTATAATTATTATTTTCTGTTCCATTAGTTGAACTACTTGTTGATTTTGAACTCACTTCATCAGACTCATTATTATCTTCATTGCCAGAGCTTGTCTCTTCAGATACTTTGTCATCATTGCCTTCACCTGAATTTTCTTGATCTGTACTTTGGTTTGAATTATCACTTGAATCTGTTGTTACACTACCATTAGAATTATCTGTTTGTTCACTTTCATTAGCATCATCTTTTGGTTCACTTTCATTAGTATCATCTGTTGCTGTATCCTTTTCATTGTTATTTGCATTTTCATTTTCTTTACTGCTTGTACTTTGTAATGTATTATCATTTTCAACATTAACAGCAATTGCCGAGATATTCCCAGCCAATAAAGAAAATAAAATGCTAATGACAATCATAAATCTTAGCACTTTTTTCATTATTTAATCTCCCCTTTCTTTTGTTATGTTTGTTTTAATTTTATCTTTAGTTAGCCACACTAAACCTTGATGAAATCATATCATAAGGTTGATTTTATTACAATACTTCTTTTATTTTTTTCTTTTAAAATTGTTGTCAATGGGGACGGAGATTTTTGACACAATAAATAAAAAGGTGTGTCAAAAATCTCCGTCCCCATTGACAACAAATACAGACTAAAAGTAGACAAAATAATACTAATTTTTTCAAAATCTGTAATCTAATATAAATCAAAATCATAAAATATATTATATGGAGTAAAAAGGAAGTGATATTATGAATGATTTTAAAGATAATTTAAAAGTTAACATAGAATCCATAACAAAAAATTCTAAAAAAATAGATAAAAAAATTAGAGATACTATCTCTCATGAATTAAGCAAATTAGAACTTTCTTCTGATGTTCCAGAATATGGAAGACATATCAGAAATAGAAAAAATGGAATTCTATATATTTTTAAAAATTTTAATTATAACATGAAAATTATAGAAAACTATAGAAAATATCAATCATCAAATTCATCTCACTCATCAGATTTTGGCTCCTATAAAATAGCTTTAGACAGAATTATAAAAAGAAAATTACAAGAAAGATTAGAAAAGATATATACACGACTATCTAAAAATAAAAATACTGATGCATGTAAATCAGTATCAAATCAGCTAAAAGATAGGCAATTAAGGCTTGGAATTTTATTAGACGATTATGATAAAAATATGGAGGCTTTAGAAATGTATAAGAAAACTGTTAAAAATTCACAAAACAAACAACATGTAACATATGATGAGAAATGAATATGCCATTTAACCCAACTTGCATATTATGGTCTAGCTGTTGAGTTGAATGGCTCATTAATAAACTGTATATATTAATACATAATAATCATAATCAAATTTATTTTGTTTTCTCAAAATGTTGATAATCTTTTTTATTACTCCAATCTCCTCCCCAATCCCAACCATATTTAGCAAAAATCTTATACACATCATCATCTCTATTTATTTGATGTTCTAAATTTAAATTTCTATCAACATATAATTTAGCAGACACTGGACTTACTGTCCCATTTACTACATAAGGATTATATAATGGATTAATATCTATTGCTACACCGTTTTGCATGGTTAGATAAATTATTAGTGCCTGAAACCACTCTATAACAAAAGCTAGAGGTATTATTATCTGACATAGATAATTCATCATTAGCATTATACTTATCTATTAAATTAATTTTTTCTATCGGATATTTTATTTCATACAACTCATTAAAAATATCTAAAACCTCTTGATCAACATTAGAATTTACTATCATTTCTCCAACATGAGTTTTACTATCAAATCCCCAATATGTTATTTTCAAATATCTCAATTCGTCTATATTTACCACATCTTTGTACTCCATAGGAATAGATTTTCCCAGCATTTTTTCATATACATTATTAGGTATTGGTTCTGAAGTAAAAACGTTTTCTTTCCTTATTTCTTCTTGATTATTAAATACTTCAACCCCATTACTGTTTGTATTAATATTTAACTTTCCAATATCTTGATTCATATACGTCATCCTTAAAATTATAAACAAAATAATAAACTTACTCATATTTAATATTTATTCTACAAATCACACTTTTATTAACATTTTTTTCTTCCCCCTTAGTTACTCTCCACCCCCCAACAGTAGAGTAGTCCAATTTACTAATTATGTAACACCATTAAATATATTAACATGAAGTGGAGTGCGCAGTTTGGCGCCCCCACCCCACGTCTTCCTCCCAAATCCCCACGCCAGCAAACGAACGGAATGTTAATATATTTAATGGTGTTACATAATTAGTAAATTGGACGGCCCCCCAAAAAAGCACCTCCCCACCCCCAAAAATTTGACAAATTTCGCATTTTACTGTATATTAAAACTATACGAAAACTTATAAGGAGGAAATTTTATGTTCAAAGAATTCAAAGAATTTATCTCAAAAGGTAATGTAATGGACCTAGCAATTGGTGTCATAATCGGAGGTGCCTTCGCCGACATAGTTACTGCATTTACAGATTCCTTCATAAAACCACTACTAGGCCTAATCGGTGGCGCTGATGTAAAAGGAACTATCCCACTATGGAATGACCAAGCCTTAGATTATGGTTCATTTATCACTGCAGTTATCAACTTTTTAATAGTTGCTTTCATCTTATTCTTAATGATAAAATTAGTTAACACAGCAAATAGAAAAAGTAAAGAGCAACTAGAAAAATTATCAGCTAAAGTTCCTGTTGGTAAAAGACATAAATCAGAAAAAGTTGAAGAAGAGAAAGAACCAGAAACAAAATTATGTCCTTTCTGTTATACAGAAATTTCTTACAAAGCAACAAGATGCCCACATTGTACTTCTGAATTAGAAAAAGAACATACTCATGTTGATTAATCAATTTTTAAATGATATTACATAATATTTATAGATAACCAGATAAAAAACAGAGAAACTCCAAATTTCTCTGTTTTTTATTTGGTTACTTTAAATATTATAACTCCTTTGAATTACTTATAACTTCATACATTCTCATTTTTTGAGCATATAATTTATTTTCTGTTATTACCAAATACCACAAATATCCTATAATAAATAAAATTGCTATATTTTTTAAATATAATATACTTATACTAGCAAACATTGTTAGAATTATCACACTTATATGTGATATAAGACTCAAATAATTATATGTATCTTTTAAACCAGTTGTAATATGTAAAACATTTTTTAAAATTCTTCCCCCATCTAATGGATATATAGGTATCATATTAAATAACCCTATCAATAAATTTGAATAAACTAGTTGTTCATGTGTAATTCCAAATATTTTTAAATCAAATATAGAAACAAGTATTACTAACATAAAATTAACCAATGGACCACTAATAGCTATTATTAATTTTTTTATAGCTAATATATTTCCTTTTTTTACTTTATCATTATAATCATTGGCTTTCACTTTAAAATTTACGGACAATCCTAAGGGATTTATAGTTAGTGATTGTGGCTTAAATCCTAAACAAATACCAGCAAATAAATGACCTAATTCATGTAAAAAAGCAAATAGCATTAATATTCCATATATTTCTATTTGCCTTGTTATATAGAAAATTACTATGAAAATAAATATCTTTAGATTTATTTTTATTTGCATTTTTCATATTGCCCTTTCCCCTAAAATTTCCATTTAAATTTGATTATTGAATCCTTTAAAAACTCATTATTAATTCTGGATTAACATATCTGCCATCTCTTCTTATTTCAAAGTGTAAATGTGAACCTGTTACATCTCCTGTCGCACCAACCTTAGCAACCTCTTGGTTTTGATTAATATAATCACCCACTTCTACCTCTAATTCACTACAATGTGCATACACTGTTAAAACATCTCCATTTTGAATTTTTAAATGATTTCCATAACCTCCAGCATATGATGCTGCAACAACAGTACCTTCCATTGCAGCATGAATTGGAGTTCCAGTTGTTCCTGATAGATCTATCCCCTGATGAAACGCTGATATTATCTCGGTTTCATCTCTATCTCCAAATCTTGAAGTTACTATTCCTTCAATTGGATGTATTAAATTATAATTTTGTTTTATGTATTCTACATCTTCATTCATTTGTGCTGTATTCTCAGCATCAATTTTAGCTTTTTTTGTTCCATCTGTTATTTCACCTTGAGATGTGTTATTTTCTTCCGAAATATTTTGAGAATTATCATTTTCATTAGTATCATTATTATCTGTTTGTCCTTGCTCATTTGTATCACTTTCAGTTCCTTGTTGATTTTCAGCATTTACATTTTCCTCAGAATTTTGTGTATCTTGATTACCTGAATTATTTTGATTTGATCCATCATCATTAGCATTATTACTATCTTGTGGATTATCATCTGTTTTTATAATACTATTAAAATTCTTGTTAAAATATTCCATACATTGATTGTACAAATTTTGAAAATTAATATCATAACTTAATATGTTTTTAGTTTCATTTATTACATTTTCGCTAAATACATTATTATATCCTTTTATTAACCAAAACGTAGTATATATAACAACACAAATCAGAATTTGTATAATCATTTTTCTTCCTAATGAAATTTTATTACCATTTCCTACATTTACTGAGCTTGTAGATACTCTTATCCCCTGTGCTCTTCTTCTATAATAAATTTCCTCTGCCCTTCTAATTCTTTCCTCTGGGGAAATAACTCTTTCCATATGCAACCATCTCCCTATTTGTATAATATTAAAAGACAAGTATTACGTAATACTTGTCTTTTAATTTATATGTTACATTGTAGGTTTTATGCACAATAATTTTTTTATGATTAAATATACTACAAACTAACAATATATAAAAAACTTATTGATACAACACACCCTAAAAAAATCGCAAATCTTTTTAAATTCTTATATTTTCTAGCTAAATCAGAACTTGCCTTCTTACCTGATAAATCCTGATTTTCTAATTCATTTATATAATTGGATATTAATAATTCAGCTTCTTTTACAACATACTCATCCTCATCATTTCTTTCAATGTTCTCCGAGAAATTATCAGATTTACTATCTGCATATTCCAATTTCTTTATCTTCTGATTTTTTTTCAATATAACAAATGCCTCTTCAACAATATTAGAGGGTAAATTCTTTAAAATAACAATATTTCTCATTTTATTAATATCCATAAATTTTAATTATATAGCTTATTTAATACATTTTTTTGTCTAGCACTAATGCCTTATTAAATAACTATATTCCCCTTTCCTCAAATTATTAGAAACTATTTACAGATATTTTTTCCATTATTTTCTTTTTTATTCATAACATCAATAATACCTTTTGAAACAATATCAGACATTGATTTTACCTGTTCAAATGATACATTCTTTAAAGTTTTAAAATTTTGTATATTATTATTCATATCTTCACCAACAACTGCCTTTATACTAATATTCCCAAGAAAATTATTCTGTTTGTGTAAAGATTCTGCATATCTCAATCCTCTATTTTGAATAAAAATTTTTCCTATATCGTGTTTGTCCGACAACGCTGCATCCAATACTACTATTAAACTATTCGAATATTTTTCTTTTATATAATCAATATTTTCTTCTATTTTAGAGTATGTCATCGCATCTTTCAAATCACCCATAATTTTTACTGTATTACTTTTCTCAAATTTTTTCTTTAACAAAGTCCCCACAATTGGTCCAAAAGAATCTCCTATAATTGTTGTTGTTCCCAAACAAAGAAAAACTATATTTCTTTCACCACTACTTAAATTGATAATGTTATTCAACTCCCATACGAATCTTTTATATTGTACACTATTGCTATACATAATTCCTCCACAATTTGTAACTTATTATTGTAGAGTATGCTATTTTTTGCTTTTTATTCTATGATATATAAATTTAAAAAATTTTATTTCATAAAATAATTAAAAGACCATAAAGATTTATGGTCTTTTAATTATTTATGCTGTCTTCATTTCTAATCTTAACTTATCTGCTATCATAGCAATAAACTCAGAATTAGTAGGTTTTCCTTTAGTTGTTGAAACTGTATATCCAAATATACTTTCTACTGTATCAATCTGTCCACGTGCCCATGCAACCTCTATGGCATGACGAATCGCACGTTCAACACGACTTGGAGTTGTGTGGTACTTATTAGCTATTTCTGGATATAATTGTTTTGTAATTTGATTAATTACATCAATATCATTTACAACCATCATTATAGCTTCTCTCAAATATTGATATCCTTTAATATGTGCTGGTACTCCAACTTCATGAATTATGTTTGTAACTAACGCCTCCAAATTATCTGATGAATTTCTTTTTTCCTGTTGTATCTCTATGTAAGGTGCTCTAATTTCTTTACTCATAAAACTTACTTTGTTTCCCATTGGTTGAACTGCTTTTATTTCTTTTATTCTTTTTATTAATACATTTATTTCGAATGGTTTAATTATGTAATATTGTGCTCCTAAATCTATTGCCTTTTGTGTTATTTTTTCTTGTCCTACTGCTGATAACATTATACACATTGGTTTCTTTTCCATTTGTGATTCGTTTATTTTTTCTAATACACCTAGTCCATCTAAATGTGGCATTATAACATCTAATATTGCTATATCTGGTTTTGTAATTGATATTAATTCAGATGCTTCTTTTCCGTCTTTTGCTACACCTACTACTTCTAAATCTTTTTCTTCTTTTAATGCTTGTAATAATGTCATAGCAAAATCATGATTATCATCTGCTATTAATACTGTTATTTTATTATCCACCTTTTTCATCCTCCTGTTTAAATATTTTTGTAAAATTGGAAAAATTTTACAATTCATATTATATTCTTTGTATAAAAATTTTGCAATAGTTTTTGGAAATTTTTTCCAATAATTGTAAATTTTTTCCATCTGATGTATTTTTATTAATATTTTTGATGTTCATTTTTGTTGTTAAACTAGCGTTTTCCTTATATTTTTTCTCATAATAATTTTATATTCTAAAATATTACAATCATTCTTATTTTTATCTAAGAAATCTTTTAACTCCTCATCTGTAACCTCTAAATAACACTTTATATTATTTTCATATATAATATTTACTATATTTATATTATTTTTCTTACAATAATATTTAAGTAATTCTAATTGAGTATATTCAATCTCAACTTCTAATTCCATACCTATAGTCTCGTTTGCTATACTTGCAGTATTTATAACTTTGGTTGTTGCTTCAGAATATGCTCTTACCAAACCACCTGTTCCAAGCAAAATTCCTCCAAAATATCTTGTTACAATAATTAAAACATTACATAAATTATTTTTGCTCAAAATATTCAACATTGGTCCACCTGCTGTTCCACTTGGTTCACCATCATCACTAAATCTTTCTACAACACCATTTTCAGTCATTATTCTATATGCAAAACAATTATGTCTAGCATCATGATACTGTTTTTTTATTTGTTTTATTATTTCTTGTGCATCATCTTCTTTTTGAACATAAAATAAAGTTCCGATAAATTTTGATTTTTTTTCCACAATTTCTTCTTCTAATCTTTCTTCTTGAATTGTTAAAAACATACATTTTCTCCTTTATTATAAAACTTAAATATTATTGTAGAATTTATCACTTTCACACATTATTCTCCTGCCACATATCCAGTTGAATACGCTATTTGTAAGTTAAATCCACCAGTATATGCGTCTACATCAATTATCTCACCAGCAAAATATAATCCTTCTACTAACTTTGATTCCATGGTTTTAGGATTAATTTCCTTAATGCTAACTCCACCAGAAGTAATTATTGCATCATTGATAGAACTATAATCAGTAACTACTACTGAAAAATTTTTCAATATTTTTACTAAATTTAATCTTTCATTTTTTGTAATCATATTTACTTTTTTATTCTCATCAATTCCTGACAAATATATAACTGGTTTTATTAATTTCTGAGGTAATAACTCATTTAAGCTATTTTTGAAATTTTTGTTTTTATCTTTTTCAAAATCTCTCAAAATTCTCAAATCCAATTTTTCCTCATTTAATGCAGGCTTTAGATCAATCTTTAAGATTATCTTTCCATTTTTCAATAATTCTTCCACATTTTTATATCTTAATAAATGTGCAGTTCCACTTAATATAGTTGGACCAGATATACCAAAATGAGTAAATACCATTTCTCCAAAATCTTCATATATAGTCTTATTTTTATCTACATCAATAAATTTGATTTCAACATTCCTTAAACTTAAGCCTTGTAAATCTTTACATAATCTTTGAGAACATGCATATTGACTATTATATATAACTTGATTATTTTTTTCTATTTCTTTTACATTGTTAGCTACCATTGGAACTAATGATGGTACAATCTTAGTTATAGTATGTCCTAATTCTTTAGCAATTTTATAACCATCACCGGTGGAACCTGTTGCTTGGTAGCTATTTCCACCTGTAGCTAAAATTACTTTCTCAGCTTTTTCTACTAACTTATTTCCATTTTTTATATATTCTACACCTATTACTTTTTTTGTAGTCAATTTCTTATTTTCTGTTGTAAAAGATTCCTGTGAGTCTGATTTTTCATTTTTGTCTGTCTCTGAATATTCAGCTAGTATTTTTTCAACCTTTGCATTAGTTACAACTTTAACATTTAAACTTTTTAATTCTTCTACAAAAGCATTCAATACATCCATGGATTTATCACTTACAGGAAAGATTCTATTACCTCTTTCTTCTTTTACTTTAACCTTGTGTTTTTCCAAAAACTCTATTATATCTTTATTTGTAAATCTTTCAAAACAGCTATATAAAAATCTTCCATTTCCTGGTATATTTTGAATAAACTCAGAAATATCTAAACTACTAGTTATATTACATCTACCTTTTCCTGTAATTAGCAATTTTCTACCTAGCATATTCATCTTTTCTAAAATTACAACTTCATTACCATTTCTAGCAGAAGAAATTCCAGCCATCATTCCTGCAGGTCCTCCACCTATAATTACAACCTTCAATTTTTCAATTCTCCATTTATAATATTTAAGTTTTATACGGACTTATAAACCACTTAATCTTCTAAGTTTGATATTGCTCTCATCACGCCTAGTTTACCATACTCATATGTTAAGCCACCTTGCATAAATGCTATATATGGTGGACGAATGGGTGCATCACAAGATAATTCAATTGATGAACCTTGTGTAAATGCACCAGCAGCCATTATTACTTTGTCAGTATATCCAGGCATATCCCAAGGTTCTGGTACAGAATTAGAATCTATAGGAGAACCCATCTGTATTCCTTGGCAATATTTAATAACCTTATCTGCACTTCCAAACTCAATAGTCTGAACTATATCTGATCTTTTTTCATTAAATTTTGGAACAGGATTATATCCTAAATCTTCCAATATTTTACTTGCAAAAACTGCAGTTTTTAAACTACTTCTTACAACACTTGGTGCCATAAATAAACCTTGTAAAATATATTTATTCATTCCCTGACTTGGTCCAACTTCTTTCCCTTGACCTGGCACTGTTAATCTCTCTGCAGCAAGTTCTACTAAGTCAGCCTTTCCGGCAATATATGCCCCATTTGTAGCAATTCCGCCCCCAAGATTTTTTATTAATGATCCAACAATAACATCTGCACCTATAGAAGTTGGTTCATATTTTTCAACAAATTCTCCATAACAATTATCTACCATTATTATGACATCTTTATTGTTTTCTTTTATCAACTTTATAACTTTTTCTAATTTATCTAATGTTATGCTTTTTCTGGTAGCATATCCTCTTGAGCGCTGTATTTCAATAAGTTTTACATTTCCTTGTAATACTCTTTCCTTGATTTTTTCATAATCAAAATCATTTTCAATCATATCTATTTGTTCATATTTAACACCAAATGATTTTAAAGAGCTATTATTCTCCTCTATTCCAATAACTTTATCTAAAGTATCATATGGCTTACCACTTATACTAAGCATTGTGTCCCCTGGCCTTAAAAATGCGAATAATGCTACTGTTAATGCATGACTTCCAGATATAAATTGATTTCTTACCAAACAATCTTCTGCATCCAAAACTTCTGCGAATACTTTTTCTGTTGTATCTCTTCCTATATCTCCATAACCATATCCTGTTGTAGTTCCAAAATGCATATCAGATATATTATATTTTTGAAATGCATGTAATACCTTAGCTGTGTTATACTCACATATTTCATCTATTTTTTTGAATTCATCTTCTATATCTAATTCTACTTTTTTTGATAACTCTAATACTTTTTCACTAATTCCTAATTTTTTATACATTTTAATCTCCCTATCTAAATTATTTAGGTTTTAAAAATGGCTCTACCTATAAACCTTTTATAAAATATCATTACATATATAATATGGTTCATTGTACCCAGTATCATATTCATAATATTTTCCAATAAACTTTGGACTGTTCCAATCAATTGTATATGTTGGCTCAATCACTACATTTCCATTTAGATTAATAACTCCCCATTTTCCGTCTTTTTTTATTCCTGCATAACCATATTCATCGAATTCTGTTACAAAATCATAATCTGCCTTTACAATTGTTTCTTCATTTTTATTAACAAATCCCCATTTTTCGCCTTGTTTAGATGCATAAAGTTCATTATTCAAAATCTGCGTATTCTTTAATATAGTTCCATCAATTCCTATATATTTTAAATCAGAACTTGATCTCTGAATTAGATAATTGTCTTCAAGGTATATATCACAATTTATCATACTTGATATTACCTTATTTTCTAATATCAAATCAGTTTTATTTTCTTGAAGTACCAATGCTTGTAACAATTTTGTATTTCCTATTTTTTCAATAAAATCGTACTTGAATTCAACTATTTGTTGACCATTAATATCTACAACTCCATATTTTTGATTATTACATGCTATAAAATAATCTCCATCTATATAATTCAAATATTCATACTCATTTTCTTTAATTTCATTTTTTTGATTATCTAGAATTTTATATGTATCATCTCCTGTTATAGCAATAGAATAATTGTCATTTGTAGTTTGATTTAATCCAACAACATTTTCAAAATTAATTTTTTCCTTA
>CANRGM010000001.1 GCA_947630155.1 uncultured Clostridia bacterium | reverse complement strand
AACTGCGGATGTTTCCATAAGTGAATACTCCTTTCATAAAATATGTGGCAAATGAACTTTTCATTTGCTATGCGGATTGTTTACATAGTTCTATTATACGCTGTTTTATAAAAAAAGTCAATATTATGGCTGGAAGAATGGGAAAACTCTATATTTTTTCTACTGAATTAAAAAGTAAATAAAGTAGTAATATTAATGTAGTTATTTGGAAATTTTGTAAAAAAATAAAAAAATATACCTAAATGTGTTGAAATAAAATAGATTATAGTATAAAATCACAATAGATGTATTTCAAAGGACAATGTCTTTAGGGGGAAAGGTACATGAGTTTAATAGATAAAACAATGGATAAACAACTTGTGGTTGTTGAAAAGATAGATGAATGCGTTGAAAAAAGTAAAGTCAAGGCATATGATTTTGTAAAAAGAGGATTAGATATATTGATAAGCTTTGTGGGAATAATAGTATGCTTACCAATTTTTATAATTATTGCTATAGCAATAAAATTGGATTCAGAAGGACCTATATTTTTTAAACATAAGAGAATAGGTAAGCATGGCAAAAACATTGAAATATATAAATTTAGAACTATGATAAAAAATGCGGAAGAAGCAATGAAATATTTTACACCAGAACAGAAAAAGGAATTTGAGGAAAATTTTAAATTAGAGAAGGACCCTAGAGTGACAAGGGTTGGAAAAATTTTAAGAAAAACATCCTTAGATGAATTACCACAAATTATAAATATTCTAAAAGGCGAAATGTCTATAATTGGTCCTAGACCAATAGTAAAAAATGAACTAGAAAAGTATGGTAATAAGAAAGAACAGTTTTTAAGTGTTGCACCAGGATTAACTGGGTATTGGGCTGCAAATGGAAGAAGTGATGTATCATATGAAGAAAGAATGGCTTTAGAATTATATTATGTTAAGCATAGAAGCTTATTCTTAGACTTAAAAATATTCTTTAAAACAATAGGTTCAGTTTTAACAGGTAGAGGAGCTAAATAGATGAAAGATATAAAAATAATTGTAGCAACACATAAAAAATATAAAATGCCAGCGGATGAAATGTACATACCAGTACATGTAGGAAGAGAAGGAAAGAATGATTTAGGTTATAAAGGTGATAATAATGGAGAAAATATATCAATAAAAAATCCCTATTATTGTGAATTAACAGGCTTATATTGGGCTTGGAAGAATTTAGATGCAGAATATATAGGGTTAGTTCACTATAGAAGACATTTTATAAGCAAAAAACATAAAGATAGATTTCAAGGTATTGTTACTAAGGAATATGTTGACAAATTGTTAGATGATACAGATGTCATATTGCCAAAGCGTAGAAAATTATATATAGAAACAATATATTCACATTATAAGCATACAATGTACGTTGAAACTTTGGATGAAACAAGAAAAATAATAGAAGAGAAATGCCCTGAATACATAGATTCTTTTGATAAGAGAATGAAAAGTCGTTCAGGACATATGTTTAATATGTGTATAATGAAAAAAAGTATTTTAGATAATTATTGTGAGTGGTTATTTGAAATATTATATGAGTTAGAAAAAAGAATAGATCCAAAGCAATATTCTGCATTTCATGCAAGGTATTTAGGAAGGATTAGTGAAAGACTTCTAGATGTATGGATTCAAAAAAATGGGATTAAATATATAGAAGTAAAAGTTGCTGATATGGAGAAAGTTAATTGGAAGAAAAAGATTTGGTCATTTTTGAAGGCCAAATTTACAGGAAAGAAATATGAGGGGAGCTTTTAAAATTGAATGAATTGACTGATTTAAGGAGACTACAATTAGAAGAATTGAGAATACTTGAAGAATTTGTGAGAGTTTGCGATGAAAATAATTTAAGATATTATAGTTTAGGAGGAACCTTATTAGGTTCCATAAGACATAAGGGGTTTATTCCATGGGATGATGATATAGATGTTTCAATGCCCAGAAAAGATTATGAAATATTTTTAAAATTACCTAAAGAGAAATTTAAAGACGGATTTGAAACCGTATTTTATGAAAAAGATAAAGATTATAGATACCCTTGGGCGAGAATGATAACACGAGATATGAAGATTATCAATAATATGGCTAATATACCTAAAGAGGAGTTCGCTTGGATTGATATAATTCCTCTTGACGGTTTTCCCAATAAAGGAATAAAAAGAATTTTTCACAAAATAAATTTAAGCTTTTGGTGGAACTTAAATCAGATTGTGCAATTTGATGAATTAGTGGATCAGAAAAGAAAACGCAGTCTATTTGGAAGAATTTCCATTAAAATAGCAAAACTATTTAAATGGTTAGGAAAGATTATTAATTATAGGACATGTTTAAAACAGATAAATAAAACTTTAATGAAATACCCTTATGATACAAATTCAGATGAAATAATTAACTTTTTAGCTGCATATGGTTTTGATGAAGTGTTTACTAGAGATAGTTTTTCTGCAATTAAAGAATATGAATTTGAAGGGAGAAAAATAAAAGGTCCGCAAGATTATGATTCTGTGCTTAAAAGAATTTATGGTAATTATATGGAAATACCTCCGGTTGAACAGAGAAAAAAACATTGTACTCAGATAATATTTGAGAAAGAGAGTGATTAATTATGTTGAATTTTACTGTAGGACCAGTACAAAGCAGTGAAATTATTAGAAAAATAGGAGCAGAACAAGTTCCGTATTTTAGAACAAGCGAATTTTCTAATGTTATGTTTGAAAATGAAAAACTAATGAAAAAATTTGCAGATGCAGAAGAAGATGCAAGAGCTGTATTTATTACAGGTTCAGGAACAGCAGCAATGGAAGCTACTGTGATGAATACTTTAACATCAAAAGATAAAGCTTTGATAGTTGATGGAGGTAGTTTTGGTCATAGATTTGTTGAACTATGTAAAATTCATAAAATACCACATGATGTAATTGAATTAAATATAGGTTGTGAATTAACTGAAGAGATTTTACAAAGTTATGATAATAAAGGTTACACATCATTTTTAATAAATGTTCATGAAACATCTACAGGTGTTTTATATAATATGAATTTGGTAAGCGATTTTTGCAAAAGAAATAAGTTATTCTTAATTACAGATTGTATTAGCTGTTTTCTAGCAGATAATTATAGTATGAAAAATAGTAATACAGATGTAATGATTACAAGTTCTCAAAAAGCTTTGGCTTGTCCACCGGGAATTTCTATAATTATTTTGTCTTCAAAAGCAATAAATAGAATTAAAAATAATAACATAAAAAGTATGTATTTTAATTTGGAAGAAGCTTTAAAAAATGCCGAAAGGGGACAAACACCTTTTACACCTGCAGTAGGAATATTGTTGCAGATAAATGCAAGATTGAAGTACATAGAGGAAAATGGTGGAGTTAAATACGAAAACGAAAGGATTAGAGATATAGCTAATGATTTTAGAAATAAAATTATAAAAGCTGATTTCCCGTTTGAATTTGTTTGTAAATCTATGTCTAATGCAGTTACATCACTTTATACTAATAATGTATCTGCTAATGACATATTTATTACACTTAAAGATGAATACGGAATATGGATTTGCCCTAATGGAGGAATGCTAAAAGATAGAGTATTTAGAGTAGGACACATAGGTGACTTAACTATTAAGGATAATGATATATTAATAGAGGCATTGAAAGATATGAGAGAAAGGAAAATTTTGTAATGAAAGTGTTGTTATTAGCTGCAGGTAGAGGAACTAGAATAAGTAGGTATCTTTCCGGAAACCCAAAATGTACAGTTGATATTGGAAATGAAAAATTAATACAATATACAATTAAAATGTTTAATAAAAAGGGAATAACTGATATAGCAATGGTTCTAGGATATAGAGATAATATTATAAAAGAAGTTTTAAAAAAATACAATTTAAAGTATTATTATAATCCTTTTTTTGATGTTACAAATTCAATTGCATCAATATGGTTTGCAAAAGATTTTTTATTTGGTGATGATATAATAATTATGAATGCGGATGTTTTCCTTGAGGAAAAGTTATTTGATTATATATTATCTAAAAAAGATTCACCTGTTATGTTTGCTGATAGTTCAAGAAAAGAGGAGGCAGATTATAAATTTAAATATGAAAACGGAATATTATTAAAATATGGTAAAGAGCTTGAAGGTGATGATATTTCAGGTGAATATGTTGGAATTGGAAGATTCAATAAAGAATTTATGAAGTCTTTTATTACAAAATTAAATGAGATGATTAATACTCAAAATCATAGTGTATGGTGGGAAAATGTAGTATATGAGCTTACAAAAATGCAAGAAATCAAAGTTGATGATGTAAATAATATGTTTTGGGCAGAAGTTGATTATATAGAAGATTATGAAAGAATATTGAATTTTCTTAAAAATAATTAAGTAATAAACATTATTTTAGAAAGGGATATAAAATATGGACTATTTATCACTGGAAGAAATGCAGAAAGTTAATTTAGAAATGCTTCATGAATTCGATAATATTTGTAAAGAGAATAATCTTTCCTATACATTAGGTGGAGGTACACAATTGGGTGCAGTTAGACATCATGGGTTTATTCCATGGGATGATGATATAGATATTAATATGAATAGGCCGGATTATGAAAAACTAATGAAATTATATGAAGAAAATAAAATAAATATACGAAAAGATCGCGAGATAATTTCCAACAGAAATAATACATTTGCAAGGCATTATGCAAGGTATATAAGGTATGATGTAAAAAGAGTTTCGGAATATTCTATTGATGATGATTGTCCTTATATTGGAATAGAAATATTTGTTGAGGATGGTGTGTATTCCAATAAAATTCTTTTTAGGTTTCAAGCATGGAGAGTAAAAGTGGTGAGAAAGCTACTATTATTAAGTTTGTCAAAGCCTAATACAAGTAGTAAAGGAAAAATTATAGCAAGTATGAAAGATATAGTTAGACCTTTCTTAAAGAAAATTGGAAGTATGAAAATTGCAAAGCATTTGGAAAACATTTGTAAGGAAGTCGAGTTCGATAAGGCTAAATATGTGGCAGGATTGAATGGTATGTATGGAAAAAAAGAAATTTGGTTAAAAGAGGAGATGTTACCAATTATATATATAGATTTTGAGGATGGTAAATTTCCATGCTATAAGAATTACGACAAATATTTATCAAATTTGTATGGTAATTATATGGAACTACCACCCGAAGAAAAGAGACAGCCACATAATGATAAGGGATATAGAGTAAAAATGTAGGAGGATTTAGTATGAATATTGCTGTAATATTTGCTGGAGGTGTTGGAAGAAGAATGAAGACCAACGGAACTCCAAAGCAATTTTTAGAAATAAATGGTATTCCAATTATAATATACACTTTGCAAATATTTGAAGAAGCGAGAAATATTGATGCAATTGTTATAGCAGGAGTATCAACACATTTGGATTACCTAAAAAGTCTTATATCTAAATATAATATTTCAAAAGTAATTGATGTAGTTGTAGGTGGTGAAACAGGTCAGCAATCAATAATTAATGCATTGAAAGCAGCTGAAAGTCATAGCAAAACAGAAGATGATATAGTATTAATTCATGATGGAGTAAGACCAATTATAGATGAAAGACTGATAGATGAAAATATAGAAAATGTTAAAATATATGGTACATCTATAAGTTGTGTAAAGCAAAGAGAAACCACAATTTTATCTACTTCTCACGAAAATGTAGAAGAAATAACAAAAAGAGATGATACATATGTTGCAAGAGCACCACAATCATTTTATTTAAAAGATATTCTAGAGGCAGAAAGAAATGCAATAGACAATAATGATTTAGACTGTATAGACTCATGTTCTGTAATGAAAAAGTACGGAAAATACGAGAATCCACATATCACCGTATGTAATAGTGATAATCTAAAAATTACAACACCAGAGGATTATTACATTGCAAAAATTTTACTGGAGCAGAGAAAAAATAAAGATATATGGGGTGTATAAGTTAGAGATATGAATAAGATGAATAATTTTTTAAAAAGTATAAAAATATTTATTAATGATAAAAAATATTTTTTATATGTAATATCCTTAATAATTTATATTAATATAACCCTAATAGATACAACTACTACATTTATAGTAGAACGAATATCTATATATAAATCTTTAATAAAATATCTTTGCTTAGCAGTTATTGTAGTGAAAATTTTATTTTGTGATATAAAAAAATATAGTAAGAATACTTATTTAAGAATATTTATTTTAGGTTTGATTTTTACTTTAACTACGATTTTTTCTACTAATAGAGCTGTTATCCAGTATTTTGTTATTATATTAGGAGCATATGATTTAGAATTCAAAAAAATTGTTAAGTATGTATTGATTGGTGAAGGAATTTGTGTATTGTTAATCATTATATTAGCTTTATGTAAGGTTATACCCAATAGAATTTTTGGTAGGAGTAATTCTAAAGTAAATAGATATTCATTAGGCTTTCAATATGCGACATACCCATCCTTGTTTATATGGTATTTAACAATGTTATATATATATAGTAGAGATAAAAATATAAAAATATATGAATATATTAGTATAGGTATTATCAATATAATTATGTACCTAGTTACAAATTCAAGAAATGAATTGTTATTCTCAATCTTTATAATATTTATTTCTATAATATATAACAAATTTCAAATGTTAAAAGCAAAAAAAATTTTTAATAAATGTGCTAAATATTCGGTTATATTTTTTACTTTATTTTCAATTTTACTAATGAATTTATATAATCCACAGAGTAACACATGGAGAAAAATTGACTCGTTTGTAAGTGGAAGATTAAGGCATTTGTATACAACTAAACAAGACTATGATATTAAATTATTTGGGAATAAAATGGAATGGATAGGTTTATCTATGATATATGAAGGAAAAAACAAAGAATCTGAGTTCTTTTATGTTGATAATTCATATATAAATATTCTATATAATTATGGAATAATAGTTTTAATACTAGTTAATTATGGTTATTACTATTTAATAAAAAAAGAAGAGAAAAAAGAAAATACGGATAATTTATTGATTGCAATATTATTTCTAATTATAATGCATTCTTTTATTGATCCACAGTTAGTTAAAATAGCGTATAATATTTTCATATTACTGTTTGTTAAAGTAATAGTTGATGATAATCAAATAAAGTTTAAATTAAAAAGAAAGAAGGAAATAAATGAACTCGGTGTTTGAAGAAGATTTATCAGAAATAGCTAATAATAATTATATCGAATGGGATAAGTTAAAAGGAAAAAATATATTAATTACTGGTGCAACAGGATTGATAGGGTCAATTCTAGTAAAAGCAATATTATTAAGAAATCAGATGTTTAATTCACAAATTAAATTAACTCTTATTGTTAGAGATATTGAAAAAGCAAAAGAAATATTTAATGATAGTGTTTATATAAAATATATTGAATCGGATATTCTGAATTGTGAATTTATTAACAATGTTGAATATATCATTCATGCTGCATCTCCAACAAAATCAAAATTTTTAGCGGAAAATCCTGTTGAAACGATAGATATTTCAGTCTTAGGAACTAAAAAGATACTAGATATTGCTAAAAAAAATAATATCAATTCTATGGTGTATTTATCATCTATGGAGATGTATGGAGTTTTAGACAATGAAAATGTTACCGAAGAAAAACTTGGATATATAGATTTAAAATCTACAAGAAGTTCATATCCAGAATCAAAGCGAATTTGTGAATTATATTGTTATTCATATTTTAAAGAATATAATGTTCCAGTGAAAATAGCAAGATTAGCTCAAACATTCGGAGCAGGGATAAGCAAGCAAGAGAATAGGGTGTATAAAATTTTTGCAGATGGTATATTAAATAAATCAGATATAGTTTTAAAGTCAACAGGAGAAACTAAAATCAATTTTTGTTATACAACAGATGCAATTATAGGAATTTTATTCTTATTGTTAAATGGAGATAATGGAGAATCATATAATATTGTTTCAGAAAAGACAAATATGACAATACTTGATAGTGCAAAATGGTTAATTGAGAAATTTGGTAATGGAAATAATAATGTTCAGTTTGATATTGATGTTAACAATGGAGGCTATGCTCCAAATAATCATATGGTATTGTCAAATGAAAAAATAAAAAAATTAGGTTGGAAGAGTAAATATGACATAAAAGAGGGATACATAAGACTATTAAAATTTTTAGAGGAAGAAAATAAAAATGAAAAATAAAATAACTTTAATTAATACAATTTCATCCATCTTATTGCAATTTGTTACAATAATTAGTGGCTTTATAGTTCCAAAATTATTGTTAGAAACTTTTGGCTCTGAAGTTAATGGGCTAGTTTCATCTTTGACACAATTCTTAAAGTATATGGATTTATTTGAAGGAGGTCTTAGTTCTGTTATCTTAGCTTCCTTGTATAAACCATTAAGAGAAAAAGATAACGAAAAAACTAGTTCAATTATTTCAGCTACAAATAAATTTTATAAAAAATTATCTTTGCTGTTTGTTGTGTATACTTTGATTTTAGCAATAGTATATCCAATTATTGTTAAATCTGATTTTTCTTTTGGATATATATCAAGTTTAACATTAATTTTAAGTATAAATTTATTTTGTCAGTATTGCTTTTCAATAACTTGGAGAACATTGCTTAGAGCGGACAAAAAAGTATATTATATTTCATTTGTACAAATTGCGGTTATTATATTAAATACATTAGGAGTTGCTATTGGTATAAAAATATGTCCAAATATTCATATTATAAAAATAGTTACATCCATTATCTACTTATTACAACCAATATTATTTAATTTATATGTAAAAAAACATTATGATATAGACAAAAATTCTAAACCAGATAATAATGCGTTAGCGCAAAGATGGGATGGATTCGGCATAAACATTGCAGCGTTTATGCATAATAATACAGATGTTGTGATTTTAAGTTTATTAAGTGATTTAAAAAATGTTTCAATTTACTCTGTATACTATTTAGTTACATCTGGTTTAAAAAGCTTAATTACTTCAATTTCAGCGGGTATACAACCTACATTAGGACATGTATATTCTGGTCAAGATAAGATAAAATTGAAAGAAACATTTGAATTATATGAACTTATTATATATTGTTCAACTTTCTTTTTATTTATAGTTGGAGGGTTATGTATTACAC
This sequence comes from uncultured Clostridia bacterium, assembly GCA_947630155.1. Lineage (GTDB taxonomy): Bacteria > Bacillota > Clostridia > TANB77 > CAG-508 > CAG-492. The sequence goes on along the minus strand of CANRGM010000001.1, from coordinate 43,255 downwards.
CATTTGTACAATTATACACAAAAGGGATTACAGATACGAATTATTTTCAACCTGTATTAGGGTGGATGATGATATTAGCTGAATTTATGTTTTGTATAAGAGAACCATATGTAAATATGGCGTATTGTGCAAATAAATTTAAGGAAATAAGTAAGTATGCTTACATAGAAGCAATATTAAATGTTATTATATCAGTTGTTCTGGTAATTAAATTTGGAATAGTGGGGGTTGCCTTTGGTACACTTGTTTCAATGACATATAGAACAATTGCACACATATTCTTCTTAAAAAAGAACATTTTATATAGAAGTGTAAAAACCGCAATAAAAAATTTTATGATTTTTTGTATACCATCAGTTATATTAATTATATTATCAAATTTACTTTTTAAATTTGATAATATTGGGATAATGGAATGGACTATATTTGCTGTAAAAAATGCAGTTTTAGCGATAATTGTTTATGGAATGACTATAATGTTATTTTATGGTAATCAAATAAAGAAAATTATTAGGATGATAAAAAAATAAATGGTAAAATCAAATATGAAATGGATGGTACTAATATGGAAGGTTTAAAATATAGTAGTGATGTTAATGTTTTGGGAAAAAAAGAGCAACAAAATGGAATAATTGCATTTTGGAAATTTATGTTTTGTTTATTGATTATACTAACACATGTAGGACAGGAAATGAAAACAGATTGTAAAATAATATTTGCATGTGGGAGTATAGCAGTAGATTTCTTTTTCTTAGTATCGGGATATTTATTAGGGAAAAAAGCTTTAAGAAGTGATAACGTACCTAATGGGGAATTGTATAAATCAACATTTAAGTTTATATGGAAGAAAATTAAAAATTTTTTTCCATATTTCTTAATAATATATATTATAGCATTTCCAATATATTATATAGTTGAAGACTATACTAAAGATAGAGCTATTAATACTATTTTTGATTTATTGTTTCTTGAGAATGTTGCATTACCTAGATCAAGTATATTAGGATTGGCTTGGTATATTTCTGCAATGTTAATATGTATGAATGTACTATATCCGTTAATAGTAAAATATAGGAAAAATTTTGTTTATATTATAGCACCAACTATAGTAGTCATTTTGCTTGGATATTTGGGACATAAATATCATAGATTATCAAATCCTTGGCTTTGGGATGGATTAACATATAATAGTACAATTAGAGCGTTTCTAGAATTAACACTTGGAGTTATACTATATGAGTTGGTTGAAAAAATAAAAGTTCAGAATTGGACTAGATTGGCAAGAGCATTGTTTACATTAATAGAGGTAGTAGGATATACTAGTATATTTTTCATATCCAATATAAAAGATGCCCATATAAAATATGATTTCGTTATGCTATTAATTTTATGTATTTGCGTAAGTATATCATTTAGTGAACAAAGTTTATTATTAAAATCTTCAAATAATAAATTATTTTATTTCTTACAAAAAGTTTCGCTCCCATTATATTTAAATCAGATGTGGATAATAACGCTAATTAATTATTTATCACTAAAAATAGGCAGTGGATATTTAAACTATTATAAAGAATGTATTCTCGTTATAGCAATTGATTTAGCTGTTTCAATTGTACTATATTATATGATAAAAATAGTACTTCCTAGAATTAAATGTATAAAAAAACTTTTTATATCTTAAAAATATTTTTATATAGAATATCTTTTATATAAATTAGGAGGAAAAATGAAAGAAAGACTAGTAAATAATATGGATAAAAAGAAGAGTAATATATCTAAAGAAGAAAAACATATAGGATATATAGATATAGCAATAGGAATTTCAATTATTTTAATAATCATTGGACATATAGTAGAACCTGGTTTGAAAAGAAATTTAATTTATTCATTTCATATGCCATTGCTTATCATAATAAGTGGGATTTTATACAAAGATAAAAATTTAAAAATATGTTTGCAAGATGTTATTAAAAAACTAATAATACCATATCTTATAGCAGTTTTTTTTGCGGATTTTGTAAGGGAGGTTTTAATAAATAATAATACTTTATTAGAATTATTAAAGAAATATGCTGAGCAAATTATGCTTTCCTACTCATTTTTAAATGTTAAGACTAATATACAATCAATCAGTGTTTTATGGCTTTTTCCTCTTTTAGCTATAATAAGTGTACTTTTCTGTACTATGAAAAGAATGATAAAAAAAGACAATGATATTTTTTTGGGATTATTTTGTATAATCTTATCATATTTAGGATACATAATAGGATTAAAACAATATTGGCTTCCATTTAGCTTAGATGTGGTATTTGCATGCATTATATTTTATTATTTTGGATACATATTAAATAAATACAATGTATTATCAAGATTATTAAATGACAAAAAAACATTATTATTAATATTTTTTATTTGGATATTAGGTATAAAATATGGAAATATTGAGATTGCAATTCGAAAATATACTAATGGAATGTTTTGTTTTTTGAGTGCTCTTTGTGGAAGTCTTATTGTAATGAAATTATCTATGATAATTGAAAAAAAATATAAAAAAATTGGTGAAATATTAGGTTGGTATGGTAAAAATGGTATATATGTTTTAATTTTACACTATTTAGAGATGCAGTTAATAAATTACTCGTGGTTAAAAGGACTATGTATATATAATACTTCATATAAAATAACAGTTCTAATTATTAAACTATTAATAATTACTTTTGGAGTAGTATTAATTAATTTCACTAAAGGGGAAGAACGAAAATATATTATTGATAAATTAAAAAGAATATTCTGTAAATTAAATTTAATAGAGAAAGTTTTCATTACCATGACAGTAATAATGATATTTTTAGCTATCATAAATAAGTTAGTAGTACAGTTATCAGACATAACTTTTATAGTATTTGGAATTTGGGCTATTATGTTTTTAATACTATTAATTTTTGAAGTATCAAAGATTGCAAAAGTGAACCTTAAAGATAAGCAATTTATATTTTTAAATAGTGTAACCATAATAGCAATATTTTCAATATATGCCTATGTTGTTCTAACAAGAAAAATGATATATACATGGGATAATTCATGTTATTACTTAAGGCAATTATATTTATTAGAAAAATTCGATGCAAATTTTATTACTGGAATTAAAGAGATTATAAAAACTACATATTATAATGATTATGGATATTTCTTGTTATCATTTACTAGCTTAATTTTTAAATATACAAATCAAACAGAAAATTCTTTTATATTAACGTATACTTTTGTATCAATAATTCCAATTGTTCTTCTATATAGTATGATAATAAAAAAAGTTATTGCAAAATTAAATTTAACAGATAATCGAAAAGTATTTATATTGAGTTTAGTAACCATTATTTCATTTCCGCTATTACATAGGGCTGCAATAATGGGACAACCGGATATTATGGGACTACTTTTTGTTGAACTAATCATACTTTTAACAATAGATTATGACTTTTCCAAAATTGAAAATGCAAGAGTTATATTGATTGTAATATCAACACTATGTCTTTTAATAACAAGAAGATGGTATGTATATTGGATTGTAAGTTACTATTTTACTTATTTTATAATTGTATGCATAAATCAGCTTATAAAAAAAGATTATTCAAAGTTCAAGGTAACTTTAATTAATATGTTGAAAGTTGGAGTGTGTTCAATCATAATAATAGGTGCAATTCTATCTCCAATGATATATAAACTAATAGACAATAATTTTAATAGTTCTTATTCAGCTTGGAATATTGGAGGGCTTGCAAAAGAATTAGAATTACAATATAATCGAGTTGGAGGAATATTCATAGGATTAATCATAGTAGGTCTTATTTATGGATTAATTAATAAAAAATGTCGAAATGGTACACTGCAAATGATATTCACAGCATCAATAACCATATTCATGTTTACAAGACTTCAAAATATGGGAAATCATCATTCATTATTACTTATACCTACATATGTATATATGTTAATTATGTGTATAGTACTTATAGATAGAATAAAAGTAAAAGCAATTAGAAATGGATTATTCTTTACAATATTACTTATATCAATTGTCAATTTGTATGGTTCTTTATCTGAAAACAAAAGATTCCATAATAATCTTTATTTTTGTGACACAAGTTTAAAACCAATAAAAAGAGAAGATTATGATAGGATTGGTGAGATGGCAAAATTTATACTTGATAACTGCAATAATGGAGAAAAAGCATATATTAATGCAGCTACATTGAATTATTGTGCACAGACATTTTCAAATTATATACATCCAGATAGAAGATTGAATGAAATTATTCCATATGAATCATCAATAAATTCTGCTCATGGATTCCCAACAGGAATATTCGAATCTAAATATGTATTTATATCCAATACAGTTTTAGAGAATACGGGAGCAAAAAAGGGAACCATTATTCCCAAAATTAAATATGCTTTCGAAGAATCACAATTTATAAAGGAGCGATTTGAATTAATTGAAACATTTAAAATGACTGATAAGATTAAATTTTATGCATATCAAAGAAAAAAGCAATTTGATGATGAAGAAGCAAAATATTTTATGAATCTTTTCAAAGAAGAAACTGAACAATATCCAGAATTATTTGGCAATAGGATACAAAAATATTTAATAAATAAAAATAAAGTGAAATAATTAAAATGAATAAATTTTAAAAAATATAACTTTAGCATATATAACATACATAAAAGATAATATTAGAAATTAAATTAAGTAAAAAAATAATATTTATAATTGTAAGGAGGAACACATATGCAATACGACTACCTAATAGTAGGCGCAGGACTATTTGGTTCAATATTTGCTTATGAAGCCAACAAAAAAGGAAAAAAATGCTTAGTAATAGACAAGCGCCCAAACATAGCAGGGAATATATATACATATGAACAATATGGAATTAATGTTCATAAATATGGTGCTCACATATTTCATACAAGTAACCAAGAAGTATGGGATTATATAAATCAATTTGCAACATTTAATAGATATACAAATTCTCCAGTTGCAAGGTACAAAGATGAGCTGTATAATATGCCGTTTAATATGAATACATTCAACAAATTATGGGGAGTTGTAACACCTCAAGAGGCAAAAGCAAAAATCGAGAAAGAAAAGAAAGAAGCAGGAATAACAGAACCTAAAAATTTAGAAGAACAAGCAATCAGTTTGGTAGGAAAAACAATATATGAAAAACTTGTTAAGGGTTATACGGAAAAACAATGGGGACAAAAAGCAACTGAATTGCCAAGTTTTATCATAAAAAGATTACCAGTTAGATTTATCTATGATAATAATTATTTTAATAATTTATATCAAGGGATTCCAATAGGTGGCTATACTAAAATAATTGAGAAAATGCTTGCGGGAATTGAAGTACAACTTAATTGTGATTATTTCGAACACAAAGAAGAGCTTGAGAATATTGCTAAAAAAATAGTATTTACAGGTCCTATTGATCAGTATTATGATTATAAATTTGGAGAGTTACAATATAGAAGTGTTCGTTTTGAAACAGAGGTTTTAGATGAAGAAAATTATCAAGGAAATGCGGTTGTAAATTATACAGAATATGAAGTTCCATATACTAGAATAATTGAGCATAAGCATTTTGAATATGGTGCAAGCTTGGGTAAAGAAGCGGAAGGTGAAACTAAAGAAAAAACTATAATTTCAAGGGAATATTCTGATACATGGGTGCAAGGTAAAGAACCATATTATCCTATAAATAATGAAAAGAATAATAATTTATATAAAAAATATGAAGAATTAGCAAAACAAGATTCTAAGGTTATATTTGGGGGAAGGCTAGGTCAATATAAATATTATGATATGGATAAAATAATATTGGAAGCATTAAATTGTGTTAGAAAAGAACTTAAATAATAATTTATATTTTAGATAATAATCAATTGACCAAACTGAAAGGAGTGTGTATAATTATGAAGAAAGCTATATTGGTGATTGTGCTATTAGCATTAGCAGTTGGGTGGATGGCACTAATATATAAATTATCTGGAATGAATACTCAAAATTCAAATGGAAAAAGTACAGATATAATAGCTATGTTTATTGAAGATACTTTGGATGTAACAAATGAATATGGAATAACAAGTTCACATCCAAGTGAATCAAAACTAGCTCGTGTTTCTAAATTGATAAATGCTCCTATGCGTAAAGTAATGCATGCTTCAGTATATTTAGTATTGTCGTTTTTTATAATATTATTTATGAATGTTTTATTTAATATTAAACATTATTGGGCAGCTCTAATAATTACAATGATATTATGTGTAGGTTTTGCAATTTCAGATGAATATCATCAAACATTTGTAAGTGGAAGAACTGGACAGCCTTTAGATGTATGTATTGATTCAGCAGGAGCTGTTGTAGGGGCACTTGTTTACACATCATATTATATAGTATATAAAAATGGATATAGAAAAGGAATAAATGAAATATAAAAATAATAAATAAAAACGAAGGAAAAGGTTTATAGGTTACCTATATAAAAAATCTAAATACAAATTTTAGAGGGAAGTAATAATGTCAAAAAAATCTTATAAAAAATCAAAGAAAAATAGTGGATTAAGAATATTTTTAAAAGTGGTACTAGTATTATTAATTATTTTACTTATATTTTTTGCTTCAGTAACTATGATGGCATATAGTAAATTATCAAAAATAAATTATGTAAAAATTGAAAATATAGAGATAAATGAAGGTGTTTCTGAACAATTAAAAGGTTATAGAAACATAGTACTTTTCGGGGTTGATGCAAGGGCAAATACATATGATAATACCAGAAGTGATTGTATAATTATTGCAAGTATCAATCAAGACACTAAAGATGTTAAGTTAACTTCAATATATAGGGATACCTATGTTAATATTGATGGACATGGATATGACAAAATAACACATGCTTATGCATATGGTGGACCTGAGCTAGCAATAAATACTATAAATAAAAACTTTGATTTAAATATTTCTGAATTTGTTGCAGTAAATTTTGATGCGGTTGTTGATATTATTGATACAATTGGAGGAGTAAATATTGCAATCGAATCTGATGAATTGAAATATATAAATGATTACATTGGTGCAGTTGATCAGCAAATGGGTAGAAAAACTGCAAGAATTACAAAAACTGGAACGCAAAATTTGTCAGGAGTTCAAGCATTAGCATACTCAAGAATACGTTACACAGCAGGTGGAGATTATAAAAGAACCGAAAGAATGAGAGATGTTTTAAATGCAGGATTCAATAAAATCAAAACCTTAGGTGTAGGAAAACTTAATAATTTAGCCGATATTTTACTTCCAAAAGTATATACTAATGTTGGTTCATCTGAAATTTTATCACTAATTCCAGAAGTTGCACAATATAATGTTATTGCAAGTATAGGCTGGCCATATGAAGTAAAAGGAATTACATTAGATAGATGGTATGGTGTTCCTGTTACTTTGGAAAGTAATGTTAAGAAATTACATGAGGAATTGTTTGGAAATGATGGTTATGAGGTAAGTGATAGAGTTAAAGAATATAGTGAAGGTATTATAAAGAAGACTGGATATAGATAAAATATTTACAAATTAATAAAAATATGACATAATATGTAAAAAATGGGTTATAATAACACTAAAACTAAAATTATGAATAGAAAGGGAAAAAAATGAAAGGAAAAATTGCTATATTAATTCCATGTTATAATGAAAGTAAAACAATAGAAAAAGTAATAAAAGATTATAGTATGGTTTTACCAGAAGCTGATATATATGTATATGATAATAATTCTAAAGATGGAACAGATGAAATTGCAAAAAGAGCAGGTGCTATAGTAAGATATGAAACTAAGCAAGGCAAAGGTAATGTAATTAGATCAATGTTTAGAGATATAGAAGCTGATTGTTATTTGATGATTGATGGTGATGACACATATCCTGCTGAAAGTGCAATAGAAATGTGTGACTATGTATTAAATGATAATGTGGATATGGTAATTGGAGATAGATTATCATCAACATATTTTCAAGAAAATAAAAGACCATTTCATAATTTTGGAAATAAAATAGTTAGATGGCTTATAAATAAAATATTCAAGAACAACATTAACGATATTATGACTGGATATAGAGCCTTTAGTTACAAATTTGTAAAATCATTTCCAGTATTATCAAAAGGATTTGAAATTGAAACTGAAATGTCAATACATGCCATAGATAAGAATTTCACATTAAAAGAAATTCCTATACAATATAGAGATAGACCAGCAGGAAGCGTATCAAAGTTAAACACATATAAAGATGGGGTAAGGGTATTAAAAACTATAGCTACTTTATTTAAAGAATATAAACCTAGTTTATTTTTTAATGCAATTTCATTAATCTTTTTCATAATATCAATAATATTATACATTCCAGTATTTATAGATTACTGGAATACGGGATTAGTACCACGTTTTCCTTCTTTAATTGTAGCAAGTATTTCATTAATTATAAGCTTATTATTAAGTATAGCAGGAATAATATTGCAGGTTATAGTAAAAAAACATAGACAATTATTTGAATTACAATTAAATCAAATTTGCATATTAAAGAAAATTTCTTAATTATGTGATTAAACAGGGAGGACAAGTTATAATGCAAGAAATAGAGTATAATTTAAATTTTTATAATGATATACCAAATAAAGAAGCAAAACAAAAAATAGCTAAGAAAATTGCAGAAAGAGTAAAAGATGGAGATATAATTGGATTTGGTTCAGGTTCAACCTCATATCTTACTGTATGTGAAATTGCCAATAAGATAAAAAAGGAAAATATAAATATAACAGCTATTCCAACCTCATATGAAATAAAAATGCTATGTGCATATTATAACATTCCAACTGCATCTTTAAATGAAAAGAAACCAGACTGGTCTTTTGATGGGGCTGATGAAGTTGATGGTAATAATTGGCTTATAAAGGGTAGAGGAGCAGCTATGTTCAAAGAAAAGTTGAACATAAAGAATTCAAAGATTGTATATATATTGGTTGATGAAACAAAAATTGTATCAAAATTATGTAGTAAAAATCCAGTTCCAATAGAATGTTGTCCAGATGCGTTAAACTACGTGATAGAAGAAATCTCAAAGTTGGATATTGAATATATAAAATTAAGAACAGGAAAAGGAAAAGATGGACCAATAATTACTGAAAATGGTAATTTTATATTAGATGTAATGTTTAATAAAATAGATGAAAATTTAGAAGGAAAGTTAAAGTCTATTGTTGGTGTTATTGAATCAGGATTATTTATAGGATATGATAATATAATTATTGAAAAATGAAATAATAAGGTGATTTATGGAAAAAAATAAAATAGAAAAATTTATGGAATATTTTATAATAATATTTCTTGTAATACAACCTATTTTTGATTTAAAGGTGTTCTATAACTCAATATCTACATTGATTAGAACAATTATAATTGGGATAATTTTCCTAATATACTTTGTCAAGGATAAAAGTAAGAAAAAAAATATACTTATTACATATGTCAGTGTTATAGTATTATATATAATAGCACATCATATAAATGCAACTAACTTTACATCTGTGATACCTAATAATTTTAATTATTCATTAGTTAAAGAAATTACATATTTTATTAAAATGATAATTCCTATTTTGTTAATATATATATTAATAAAATCTAATATTCAAAATGAAAAAATAGATAAAATTATTAAAGTAATTGTACTGACTATAGGATTAATTATTATTATAACAAATTTGTTAGGAATCTCTTATGGGAGTTATAGTGACGATATTATAAAAGGTAATTTTTTCAAATGGTTTAATAATGTTGAAAAATATACATATAAGGATTTAGCATCTAAAGGTTTATTTGAGTATGCTAATCAAATAAGTGCAATATTATTAATGTTTTTGCCTTTTATAATATATGAGAGCTTTAAGAAAAAAAGTGTAACCAATATAGCAGTATTATTAATAGATATAATAGCATTAATCTTATTAAGTACAAGAGTAGCGGTAATAGGTGTTGTACTGGTATTTATTTATACTACATTTATTATATGTATAATGAAAAAAAATAATGCAGATAAGAAAAAAATAAAAGATTTTTATTGTATAATAATAATAGCAATAATTTATGTTTTAATATTACCACTAAATCCAATGTTCAATAGAATATATGAAATGAATAATCAACAGGATCTAACTGTACAAGTTGATAGCAATAATATAATTAATAATGTAGATGATATAGAAAATACAGAAGAGAAGAATGATAATATAGAGAAAGATAGCAAGATAAATTACATTGAAGAAAATTATAGAAATAAAAATATTCATGAGCAATTTATTCTAAATAGCTATCCATATCAGTATGATCCTGATTTTTGGATTAGTATATTAAATCAAGACATTTATAATAGAACTGACTATAGATATATTGAAAAAGCAATGATAAAAAGGGTAGTAGAAATAAATAACAATAAATTTGACAAACTTTTGGGAATAACACATACTAGATTGCAAAATATTTTTAACATCGAACAAGATTTTATAGAGCAATATTATGCTTTAGGAATTGTAGGATGTGTAATAATTTTCTTCCCATATTTTGCACTAATATTTTTATATATTTATAAGGTAATAAAAAGCAAATTCAAAGTATGTTCAACCAGCAATCTTTTAAGTATAATTACAATAGCTATGATTTTTGGAATTGCATATAATTCAGGTAATTTATTAAACAGTTTAAGTTTTACAATATATTTTGCAATATTATATTATAAGTTATATACTACATGATGATGTTAGAGGAGGTAAAAATGTATATAAAAAATATTTGTTTAAGTTTAAAAAAATATAGATTTCTATTAAATCAGTTAATTAGCAGGGATTTTAAAGTAAAATATAAAAGATCTTTTCTAGGTGTGTTATGGAGTTTATTATACCCATTACTAACAATGACTGTTATGGCTTTAGTATTTTCTAATATATTTAAATTTAGTACACCAGGCGTTAATTATTTAGTATATCTTCTTACTGGATTGGTAATGTTTAATTATTTTAGTGAAGCATCCAATTTAGCTATGAGTTCAGTAGTTGCAAATTTTTCACTAATAAACAAAATATATATTCCGAAATATATATTTCCAATTTCAAAATGTTTATTTGTTGGAATTAACTTTTTACTAACATTAATTCCACTGTATTTAATCATATTTATAACTGGTACACCTTTAAATATATATCACTTATTATTACCATATGCTTTTATATGTTTATTTGTTTTTACAATGGGAGTAGGATTAATTTTATCCGCAATATCTGTATTCTTAAGAGATATGTTTTACATATATGGTATTATTATGACACTTTGGATGTATATAACTCCTATTATGTATGATATAAGTATGATATCACAAGAATTACAAGTATACTTTAAACTAAATCCTTTATATCATTATATTGATTTTGCAAGAACAATTATTTTGTATAATAAAATTCCATCTCCATTCGCATTTGCAGTATGTGCTGGAACTGCTATTATTACTCTAATTATAGGTGTTCTAGTATTTAAAAAGAATCAAGATAAATTTATATACTATATTTAGGAGGAAATATGATAAAAATTAATAATGTATCAATGAGATTTAATTTGGGAATAGAAAAAAATTTTTCACTTAAATTGTTTTTCATAAATTTATTCAAGCATAAAAATAAAGAATCTAAAAAAGAGTTTTGGGCATTAAAAGATATAAATCTTGAAGTAAATAAAGGTGAAGTTGTAGGATTTGTAGGATGTAATGGCGCAGGAAAATCTACATTATTAAAAGTCGTGGCTGGTGTCATGAAACCAACAAAAGGTACTGTAGAAAGATATGGAAATATATGTCCAATGATAGAGTTAGGTGCAGGTTTTGATATGGATCTTACAGCAAAAGAAAACATTTATTTAAATGGTGCAATTTTAGGATATTCAAAAGATTTTATAAATCAGAAAATGGATGAAATCATTGAATTTTCTGAACTAAAAGACTTTATTAATGTGCCAGTAAAAAACTTTTCTTCTGGTATGGTAACGCGTTTAGCTTTCTCTATAGCTACGATAGTAGAACCAGAGATACTTATAGTAGATGAAGTTTTGTCTGTTGGAGATATAGCATTTAAACAAAAGAGTGAGAAAAAAATGAAAAATATGATTAGTAAGGGAACTACAGTTTTATTTGTATCACACGATATAACACAAATAAGAGAGTTATGTAATACGGTTGTATGGTTAGAAAATGGAAGCATAAAAATGGTTGGTGACCCAAATGATATATGTGATAAGTATGAAGAACAAATGTTAAGACAATAAAAACATAAGGATAATGAAAATATTTAAGGAGAGAATTATGGGAAGAATAATAAATGCATTAAAAAAATACGGATTTTTAGGATTTATGGTTAAGCTGTTAAAGAAAATAGCATATAAAATTTTTAAAAAATTTGATGACATAGATAGAAGTATGACTCAAAAGAAAGAGGAAAAAGAATTAAATAAGAAAAATGAGAAGTATGAATTTTTGGAAAACTTGTGCAAAGATAAAAAATATAAATATATTTTTGTTTTTTATCCATACACAGAATGGAATTTACCAATATTCCAAAGACCACAGCAAATTGCCCTTGAATTAGCAGATAGAGGAGATGTATTATACTTCTTTTGTACAGCAAATTGTATGTATGATAAAGTGAATATATATGAAAAAATTAAAGATAATTTATATGTAACAACAGCATATAAATTTTTAACTGAAAACATAAAAACTGATAAGAGAATTATACATTTATACTCTACAGACATTGTCTCTAAATTAAATATAGTTACAGAAGCTTTAGATAGGAAAGATAAAATTTTATATGAATATATAGATGAAATACATGAAGATATAACACAAAGTGTACCTAAAGACTTCTGGGATAAACACAATTTTATAATGAAAAATGAGAATTGTTATATTGTTACTACAGCAGACAAGCTATATAATGATGTAAAACAAACAAGAAAAAAGAATTTCATTTTAGCAACTAATGGAGTAACATTAAATGATTTCGTTATTGACCCAAAGGAAGAAACCCCTGAAATAATAAATGAATTAAAAACAAAATATGATAAATTAATAGGATATTATGGTGCTCTTGCTAAATGGTTTGATTATGAGTTAATGAATAAAGTTGCTATTAAATATCCAAATTATGCTATAGTTCTAATAGGATTAAAATACGATGATTCATTAGAAAAAAGTAAATTACTAGATAATACTAATGTTTATTATTTAGGAAAAATTGATTATAAAGATTTGATTAAATATTCATCAAAATTAGATTTATTAACAATACCTTTTTTAATAAACGAAATAACAGAATCTACTTCACCAGTAAAATTATTTGAATATATGGCAACTCAAAAGCCTATTTTGACTACAGCAATGAAAGAATGTAAAAAATATAAAAGTGTAAACATAGCAAATTCTCATGAAGAATTTATTAATAAAATACCTGATGTTTTGGAATTAGATAAAGATGAAGAATATAAAAAATTATTAATGAAAGAAGCAAAAGAAAATACATGGAAACAAAAATCAGAAAATATTATTCAACTATTGGAGGGAGGAAATTAATATAATGACATTAGTCAGTAAAATAAAAAATATAAAAATACCTAGTACTTTAATATATGCTACACCAGTATTTTGTATATTAACTATAGTTTTATTGGCATACTGGCCTGGCATATTAGTAAGTGATTCTATGGTACAGTGGAATCAAACACAAGTAGGAGTATTTGATGATTGGCATCCAGCCTATAATACAATATATATTTTTCTATTAACTAAAATATGGAATAATCCAGGATTTGTATTATGGGTGCAATGTTTAATAATGTCATTAACTATTGGTTTCTTTTTCAACAGATTAGAGAAATACTATAAAATAAATAGATACTTTCTTATAATAGCTTCCATAATTTTTGCTATTGTACCTTTAAACTATAATTTTGCAGTAACACTTCTCAAGGATACATTATATTCAACTTTTGTAATATTATTTACAGCAATAATAATTGATATAATAAATGATAAAACATTTTTTGAGAACAAAAAGAAATGCATATTTTTATTATTAGTCTGCTTAGTGATATCTTTATTTAGACATAATGGTATTTTAGTTGTAGCATTAACAGGCATTGTACTAATTTTATTGCATAGAAAACAGAAACTTTCATATATTGTCTTTGTTAGTTGGTTTATAATATATATTTTAATGACAACAGTAGGGTTTAAGGTACTTAACATTCAAAAAAATAGCTATGCAAATAAATATGGACCGATTTCACATATAATGGCAAGAATGTTAAATACAGATGGAGTTGAATTTACAGAAGAAGAACTAGAATTTCTATCTCAATATGTTGATATAGACAAATTAAAGGAAACATATAATCCATATAATATGGATTATAGTATTAATACACAAAATATAGAAAAATTAAAGGAAAGTGGGAATGAATATTTTAAGTTTGGTTTGAAAAAAGCATTAGAATACCCAACTGTAGTAATAAAACATTATATACATTTAACTTCCTTCTTATATAGTCCAATACCTTTTGAAGGTGCTTATACTGTCGGTATGTTTGTAGAAACAGATTTATGGGTATATAAAGACATATATCCTAATTTGAATGAAAATTCGAAAATACCAAAACTTTTAGAATTTTTAAAGAATGCTGAAATAAAATATCAATCTAGCAAATACGAAACAATAACAATGAGACCAGCATTATGGATGTATTTAAGTATTGTAATGATTATTGTAATTAGCATTTTAAGAAAAAATAAAAAAATATGTTTAATATTGTTGCCAATTGTATTTAATATGATTAGCTTAGCACCGGCAATTCCAGTATCTATGACTAGATATGTATATGCAACTATGTTTGGTTTCTTTTGCATTGCAACATGGTTCATTTATGAAATTTGGTTAAAGATTAAAGAAAAAGTAATATAACAAAATTTTTATATGGAGAGAATATGAAAGATAAGATTGTAAAATTTATTAGTGTTTTAAAAAAAGATGGATTAATATTTACATTAAAAAAAGTATATAAATATATAAAATCAAACTATTTGTCAAAAATAAATATTTTTTCATATTTAGATATTAAAATAAATAGAAAAAAATATAACAAAATTTTAAATGATATATTTTCTAATAATAAATATGATAGAATTATAATTTGGAGAAGTACTTTTGGATGGAATGTTCCACTTTACCAAAGACCACAACACATTTCAAAAAACCTAGCTAATCAAAATTGTTTAGTTTTTTATGAAGTAACAACAATGACTGATAAAGTTAAAAATATAAAAAAAGTATCAGATGGTTTATACTTAATTAATTTTAATAATATAGCAATGAAAAAAATGCTATTAAATAGGATAAATAGTATTAAAATTCCAAAATATATACAAATATATTCTACTGATTGCAATATGACCTTAAATGAGTTAAAGAATTATATTAATTCTGGGTACAAAATAATATATGAATATATAGATGATTTAAGTCCACTATTAGTAGGAGCAAAAGAACTTCCAAAGAATTTAATGGATAAATATGAGTACATTTTAAATGACAAAGAAAATGTTTTTGTAGTAGTAACAGCAGATGAAATAGAAAAAGATATATTGCAAAAAAGAGGTAATGAAAAATTAGTATATTCATGTAATGGAGTAGATTTAGAGCACTTTAAAGATATACAGCAAAACTATATGTTTGAAGATGAATTTTTAAAAATATTAAAAGAAAATAAACCTATAATAGGGTATTATGGTGCATTAGCAAGTTGGTTTGACTATGATTTGATTAAATATTTAGCTGAAACAAAAAAGGAATATAATATTGTATTATTTGGTATTAAATATGATGACTCATTAGAAAAAGCAAAATTAAATGAATATTCTAATATATATTATATGGGATGCAAAGATTATTCTGTCTTACAAAATTATGCAAATAAATTTACTGTTTGTACAATACCTTTTATAATAAATTCAATAACAAATGCAACTTCACCAGTGAAACTTTTTGAATATATGGCATTGGGTAAACCGATTGTTACAACAGCAATGAAGGAATGTAAAAAATATCAATCAGTAATGATTGCTAATGATAAAAAAGAATTTGTGGATTTAATAGAAAAATCAGTGAATATGAACAAAGAAAATAATCCTAATTATTATGAGTTGCTAGAGAAAGAAGCAAAAGAAAACACATGGAATAAGAAGGCTTTAAAAATAGTAGAGCTAATAAAAAAATATGAATAAATAATATATTAAGATTGGGGGAAAATTGTGAATATATTAGTGGTTAGTCAAAATTTCACAAGAGGTGGATTAGAAACTCAAATTTATACTCAATATACAGCCATGAAAAATGAAAATAACTTTTCATTTGCATTTAGCAATTATAGTAGTAATTTTGATTTTGGTAATGCAAAAATCTATACAGGATTTAAATTTTCGGCTGATTCTTCAATAGAAGAATTTTATCAAGATGTCAATAAATTAGTTGAAATAGTAAAAGAGAATAAAATTGATATTATTCATGCACATCCATTTTATTCCATATTTCCTGCTGTATTTGCAGCAAAAATTATGAATATTCCAATCGTATACACCTACCATGGGGTAATTTCATTTAATTTTACTAATCAAATAAATGATAATTTATTATTTAAGGCTATAATAGAAAGTGAAATTGATAAAGTATTTTCAGTTTCTGAAACAGGTGTATATGCAATGCAACATGTAGTGAATAATAGTGATAAAGTGGTCTTTTTGCCAAATGCAATTGATTTAACAAAATATAAAAAAAATGTTGTTATAGATAATAAAAATTGGGCTTTAATATCTAGAATAGATAGTGATAAAATAGAAGAAATAAAGAAAATCATAAGTGTAATGGATGAAATTGATATTAATAAAATATGCATTTATGGTGATGGAAACAAGAAGGAAGAATTACAACAATATATAGCAGAAAATGAATTACACAATAAAGTTTTATTAATGGGACATTGTGATAATATTAGTGAAGAGTTAAATAATAAGTATAATGGAATTATAGGAACAAGTAGAGCAGCTATGGAAGCAATTGCAATGGGGTATCCAACATTACTTACAGGATATGGTAAAATTGCAGGAATTATTGATTTACAACTATATAATTCAATAAAAAAAGAAAACTTTATAAATAAAATATTGCCTGATATTACAGTTGATAAATTAAAGCAACAAATACAAAATGTATATTTGAAAGAAGATGCAAGAGATGAATTATATAAACTTTTTATAAGTGAATATTCTTCAAATGAAATATATATGAACTATAAAAAGGAAATAGATAATATAACAATTATGAGTTCATATGATATGCCAAAAATATATGAAGAAATAGGAAATTTAAAACGCGCAATTCCAAATGAAAATATATATTCTAGTAGATCATTTTATAATGTTTTAAAAAGATATATAGAATTAGAAACAGTTTCAGTATCATTAAAAGATGACTTTAATAAGTTAGATTTGTATTTTAATCTTTTAGATGAAATTTCTAAAATTCGAGATGATATAGAAAATAGGTATGAAACTTTAGTAGAAACTATAGTGGAGACTAATAAAAAATCTTTAGATGATTTTAATAATTTGTTATCTAAAGAAGTATCAGATATTAATGAAAAAATAAATATAATTAAAGAGGAACAATCTAATTTACAAGATAAAATTAATATAAAATTTCTAACTTACAATAGTTGGAATAGAGCTAAAAATAGATTTAAAAAGTAAAATTAGAGGTAGATATGAATAAAGAAAGAATATTAGGGTTTGATGTATGTACAGCTGATAAAAAAGAATTAATAAAAGAAATTTTTGATGATTTCATAAATCAAAAGCAATCTATAATTTTTAATATAAACCCAGAAATTGTAATTAATAACTATAAGGATGTTGTGTATAAGGAAAAAATAAATAAAGAAAAATACCAAATTCCGGATGGAATTGGAATAGTATATGCTTCTAAAATTAATAATGGAAATATAACTCAAAGAATAGCTGGTATAGATTTTATGTATAGTATTATAGAAGAATCTATAAAATATAATTTGAAAATATTTCTTTATGGTGCAAAATCAGGGGTTGCAGAAGCAGCTAAAGAAGAATTAGAAAAAAAATACACTGGAATAAATATTGTTGGCGTATGTGATGGTTATGTAGATGAAAATATAGCAATTCAAAAAATAAATAAAGCAAATCCAGACATATTATTTGTAGGGTTAGGAAGTCCAAAGCAAGATAATTTTATTTTCAACAATAGGGAAAAATTAAAGAACGTAAAAATTATTATGCCAGTTGGTGGAAGTTTTGATGTAGTTAGCAATAAATTAAAAAGAGCACCAGAATGGATTATAAAATTAAACTTAGAATGGCTATATAGACTAATTAAACAACCTAAAAGGATATTTAGACAATTAAAATTATTTAAATTCATATTTTGTGTATTAATAGAAAAATTTAAAAGAAAAGGAGAAGAAAAAAAATGTCAAAAGTAAAAGTTATGACCATATTTGGTACAAGACCAGAAGCTATAAAGATGGCACCACTAGTTAAAGAACTAAAAGCAAGAAAGGAAATAGAATGTATTGTGTGTGTAACAGCACAACATAGACAAATGTTAGATCAAGTATTAAATACATTTGATATAAAACCAGATTATGATTTAAACATTATGCAACAAGGACAAACTCTATCAGATATTACTTCTAAAGCATTAAAAGGATTAGAAGAAGTGATAAATCAAGTTAAGCCTAATATAGTCTTAGTCCATGGTGATACAACAACTACTTTTGCTGGTGCATTAGCATCATATTATTGCCAGGTTGATGTTGGACATGTTGAAGCTGGATTAAGAACATGGAATAAGTATTCTCCTTTCCCAGAAGAAATGAATAGACAGATGGTTGGAGTGATTGCAGATATGCATTTTGCCCCAACAGAGAACAGTAAAAATAGTCTTTTACGTGAAGGAAAGAAATCAGAAAATATTTATGTAACTGGAAATACAGCAATAGACGCATTGGCAACAACAGTAAAAGAATCATATTGTAATGAAATTTTTGATTGGGTGGGTAATGACAGACTTATACTTATTACAGCACATAGAAGAGAAAACCTTGGTGAACCTATGAGAGGAATGTTTAAGGCAATAAAAAGAATTCTAGATGAGTTTAGTGATGTAAAAGCAGTATATCCGGTTCATTTAAATCCAAAAGTAAGGAGCGTAGCTAATGAGGTATTAGGAAATAATGATAAAATAAAATTAATTGATCCATTGGAGGTAATTGACTTTCACAATTTCTTAGCTAAATCATATTTAATATTAACTGACAGTGGTGGAATTCAAGAAGAGGCTCCATCATTAGGAAAACCCGTATTAGTACTTAGAGACACTACAGAAAGACCAGAAGGAATAGATGCAGGAACATTAAAACTTGCTGGAACTGATGAAGAAAAAATTTATCAAATGACCAAAGAATTACTTGAAAATGAAGAAGAATATTCAAAGATGAGTAAAGCGTCAAATCCCTATGGAGATGGAAAAGCAAGTAAAAGAATTGCAGATGCAATTATAGCAAAGTATTATAATAAGTAATTTTGAAATGAGGGAATTATTATGTGGGGAGATATATCAATAGCATTCTTACTAGCCTTTGTAACAGCTTTTGTAATAACACCGTATACAATAAGGTTTGCTAACAGAATTGGAGCCGTAGATTTACCAGAGAAAAGAAGAATAAATGAACAACCAACACCACGACTTGGTGGGATTGCGGTGATTATAGGGTTTCTAATATCATGCACATATTTATTATTTGTAATGACATTAGAAAAAACATTCGATCTTTTTGGAGAAGAACAATATTTTCATAAATTAATTGGATTACTAATAGGAATTATAGTATTAGCAGTAGTATGCTTCATAGATGATGTAAAAGGACTTCCTGCAATAATTAAATTAATAGGACAAACTATTGCTGCAGTGATAGTAGTTTCTTTTGGAATAAAAATTGATAATGTAAACATTCCTTTTTTAGAGCAAACATTAAACATAAATAATGATATATATATTTATATTATTTCTGTAGGCTGGATAGTTGGAATAACAAATGCAATTAATTTAATAGATGGTTTAGATGGATTATCTTCTGGTATAACGCTAATTTCGTGCTTTTCGCTAATAATAGTATTTACAATGAATCAGTCTCCTATTATAGCAATTATATTAATAACAGCCTTAGCCGGTGCAATAGTAGGCTTTTTACCATATAATTTTAATCCAGCAAAAACTTTTATAGGTGATACAGGAGCACAGTTTTTAGGTTTTGCATTAGCGGTTATATCAATTTTGGGAACAGCAAAAACTTATACTTTGTTGGTTTTAATTTCACCTCTAATAATATTAGCCCTACCAATAGCTGATACATTATTTGCTATTGTTAGAAGAATTATAAAAGGAAAATCAATCAAAGCAATATTTTCTCCAGATACAGGTCATTTACATCATAAGTTAATGAAAAGGGGATATACACAAAAGCAAGCTGTATTAATTCTCTATGGAATAAGTGCATGTTTAGGTATGTTTGCTATAATTTTATTAGAAAGTGGAATTTGGAAAGCAATTTCTTTTGCCCTAATGATTATAGCAGTAATTTCAGTAGGATATAGAGATTTTATAAAGTCAAAGGAGAAAAAATAGCTTTATAAATAAAGAATAAGAATCGAATTGAAAATGATATTATAAAGGAGAAAAGTATGTTAGGAGAAAGGAAAAATATTATGAAGAGTATTTTAATAGTAATGTATTTAATTTTAACAGTGTCTGGTCTAATACTAATGAAAAAAGGTGGAAATTCTGGAACAATACAGTTAAATGAAGGAAACATAGCTTTTACAATTAATTGGATAAGTGCAATAGGTTTTGTGTGTTACTTATGTAGTTTTCTACTGTTTACAAGAATAGTTATAATGTTTGATTTGAGTTACATAATGCCATTTATCACAGGTATAGTTCAAATATTAACTTTAGTTAGTGCTGCTGTAATCTTTAAAGAACAAATGTCAAAACAAGGAATTGTAGGTGCGGCAATTATTATAATTGGAATTATAATAATGAATTTCAAGAGAACTCAGTAAATCTAAAATGTTATAATAGATTAAGTAAAAAGAATATCCATTTATATAAGAGTTGGTTAAAAAGGGGAATTAAATGGGAAATAAATTGTTAGATAATAATATAAAAATAGAGGAGAAGAATAATCATAGAGAAGAAAAGGAAGAAATTAACCAAATAAATAAAGAAGAAAATTCTAATAAAGAGGTTAATAACCAACCTGAATCATTTCCTGAAAATATAAAGCAATTTTTTACAATGATTACAACTATAATTGTTAATACTAGGATATTTACGTTTTTAATAGGATTAATAATCCTACTAAAAACTATTTTCCTATATACAAATGTAATCTACTTAAATCAAAAATTACAAGTAACAACATTAATCTCTATAACATTCATGTCAAGTGTATTCATATGTATATTTATGATACTACCAATGTTACTAAAACAAAGAGCTAGATTTTGGGTAACAGTAGGGATTGATATTATTATTAGTATTTTGCTTTGTGTAAATGAAATTTATTATAATTATTCATCAAATCTAGTATCTATTTCGCAAATTTCAAATTTGCAATATGGAAAAGAGATTTCGGCAAGCCTACCAAATTTAATACATATAAAACAGATAGTATATTTCATAGATATAATACTAATATTTATTTTGCTATTTTCAAAAAAAATAAAAATTGATAAAAAAGCCACATTTAGTTTTAAACCAGGAATAATTTATACAATTTCAATAATTATAATTTCTTGTATATTTATACCAATATGGATAAATAAGGCAAGTACTTATCAATATAACAAAATTATGCAGATAGAAACTGCTAGTATATTTGGATATCATTATATAGATATAACAAATAATTTTAATATGAAGAAAAATGTGAAATACAAAACTAAAGACGCGGTATTAGATGCATACAGTAATTTAAAAGAAAAATATAATTCAATGTATACTCTAAAATATGATTTTACAGATATTGCAAAAGATAAAAATGTTATTGTAATACAATTGGAATCAGCACAAAATTTTGTGGTAAATAGAAAAATAAATGGATATGAAATTACACCAAATTTGAATAAATTTTTAAATGAAAATATTCAATTTACTAATATGCATAACCAAAGTTATTCATCAACAGCTGATTCAGAATATACAATAATGAACTCATTATATCCACTAGAAAATGGAATGTCATTTGCTCAATATTCATCAAATGATTATAATGATATTTATCAAAATTTTAAAAAAAATGATTATATAACAACATATATACATGGAAATTATGGTGGTTTTTGGAATAGACAAGCTGTATATTCAAGATTACAGATAGACAACCTGCTATTTGATAATGTTTTTGACGAAAATAGTGAAAGAATAAATGACTACATATCAGATGAGGAAGTATATAAAAAGGTTATTGAAGAAATAAAAAGTTATGATAATAAGTTCTTTATAAATATAGTTACAGCATCCTCTCATATCCCATTTGAATTAGAAGGAATGGAGAATAGAGAAGAAAAATTAGACTTTGATCCAGGAGAAGAATATAGAGATGAATTTTTTGGAAATTATTTAGAAGCAGTTAATTATGCAGATTATGCTTTTGGAATATTTATAGATAATTTGAAAAAAGAAGGTATCTATGATGATTCAGTAATTTTAGTTTTCGGAGATCATGCAGGATTGCAAATGTATAATTTGGAAATGGAGGATTTTATAAAAGAAAAAAAACCGGATTTAAACGATATTCAAACACAAATAAATTATTCAAATATTCTTTGCGGAATGAAAATACCAGGTGTAGAAGCAATGAAAATAGATAAACCTGTAAGTAAATTAGATTTAAAACCAACACTAACTCAAATTTGTGGAATAGAAGATCAATTTTCATTAGGAACAAGTGTATTTTCAGACAAAGATTTTGTATGTTTAAATAATGGAAGAATTATTACAGATAGATACTTTTATGATGGGGATTGGTATTCAATAGAAACAGGAGAGCAGTTAGAGATGGCATCAATTCCAGATGAAGAAATGGGAAAGTTAAATAATTATTGCGATTGTTTGGAAAATGAATTAGATATTTCATTATCAGTTAATATACTTAATTTACTAAAAAAATGACCAGAGATAGGGGGGATGTAAAAATGGAAGATGATAGAATATTGAGACCAAATTTAGAAGACATTAATGAAGAAAAATTAGAAACTTCATTAAGACCTAGATTTTTAAATGAATATATAGGCCAATCTAAAGTAAAAGAAAACATGAAGATATACATAGAAGCTGCTAAAAGAAGAAAGGAACCATTAGATCATGTTTTACTATATGGACCTCCAGGTCTTGGGAAAACAACTTTAGCTAATATAATATCAAATGAAATGAATTCAAATATAAAAATAACTTCAGGTCCTGCTATTGAAAAATCAGGAGATTTAGCAGCATTATTAACAAATTTACAAGAATTTGATGTATTATTTATTGATGAAATTCACAGACTAAATAAGAATGTAGAAGAAATTTTATATCCTGCATTAGAAGATTTTACTCTTGATATTGTAATAGGAAAAGGTCCAACAGCTAAGTCAATTAGAATAGACTTACCTAAATTTACTTTAATAGGTGCTACAACAAAAGCTGGTAGTTTATCAACACCATTAAGAGATCGTTTTGGAATTGTTGATAGATTAGAATTATATGATGTAGAGGATTTATCTATAATAGTTAAACGTTCTGCAAGAATTTTAGACATAGGAATAGATGAAGAGTCAGCAAAAGAAATAGCAAGGCGCTCAAGGGGAACTCCAAGAATTGCAAATAGATTATTAAAAAGGGTTCGAGATTATGCATCTGTTTTAAGTGATGGAAATATAAATCTAAAAGTAACAAAAACTGCTTTGAATAGGCTAGAAATAGATGAAATGGGACTTGATGAAATAGATAGAAAATTATTAGATGTAATGATTACGAAATACGCAGGTAGACCAGTTGGAATTGATACTTTAGCAACTACTATAGGTGAGGAAGTTGATACCCTAGAAGATGTGTATGAGCCTTACTTAATACAAATTGGTTTTATTTCTAGAACTGTAAGAGGAAGAATTCCACTACCAGCAGCATATGAGCATTTGGGATATGAAATGGAGTAAGTATTTTGTATTAAATATATATAAATCAAATATATTTTGTGAAAGAAGGGAACTATAAAATGAAAAAAATATCGGTTGTAATTCCAATGTACTATGAAGAAGATGTTGCACAAGAATGTTATGAAAGAATGACAAAAATATTAAAATCAATTAATAATTATGAATATGAAATCATATTTGTAAATGATGGAAGTAAAGATAAAACATTAAATATACTAGAAGATATAGCAAATAAAGATGAAAACGTAAAAGTAATCTCATTTTCAAGAAATTTTGGACACCAATGTGCTGTTACTGCTGGAATAAAATATGTAACAGGAGATGCAATTGTTATTATAGATGCAGATTTACAAGATCCACCTGAATTAATACCAGAAATGTTAAAATTATGGGAAGATGGAAATGAAGTAATTTATGGAAAAAGAAAAACAAGAGAAGGGGAATCAGCCTTTAAATTACTAACAGCAAAACTTTTCTATAAAACACTAAATGTGTTATCTGATGTAGAAATTCCAAAGGATACAGGAGATTTTAGATTGGTTGATAGAAAAGTGATAGATACAATAAATTCAATGCCTGAACACAATAAATTTTTAAGAGGACTATTTAGTTGGGTTGGCTATAAGCAAGTAGCATTTGAATATGAGCGAAAAGAGAGATTTGCAGGTAAAACTAAATATCCATTAAAGAAAATGTTACGATTAGCATCAAATGGAATAATTGGTTTTTCGACAAAACCTTTAAAAATAGTTGGAGGTTTAGGTATATTATCCATAATAATTTCCTTAACCATATTAATATATTCTGTAATTTCATATATGTTCAATTTAAATAATCTAACTGCTGGTTGGACTTCAATTATGGTTACAGTTACTTTATTCAGTGGAGTTCAATTATTATCAATATGGATTATTTCAGAATATATAGCAAGAATATATGATGAAACTAAACAGCGTCCACAATATATTATAGACAAAATGATAAATATTGATTAAAAATATGTTTGTTATAAGAATACAAAAAGGGAGGAAACTCATTGGATAGAAAAGTTGTTTATACAGGGAAAATAACACCAGGTATTTCAAAAAGTAAAAATTGTCTAGACATCATAAATAGAATAAACAAATTTAAAATGAAAAAAGAGATGAAAGAAATTCTATTTCTAGCTGTAATGAAAATTTATCCAGCAGATAAAAGAAACAAAGATATAGTCTTTCATTTGGAATCATTCAAAAGAAATGGAAGAATATATCCAGAATTCAGTTCTAGCAAATATGTGCAGAAAGTTATTAATGATGTTAAATCAATAGATGATGAAAACTTTAAGAAATATGTTGAAAAATTAATTGATTTTGTAAGTACCAACAATATAGAGTTTAGGTATAAAGAGGATTAAAAAAATAATATTATCGAAACTGTTTCATATAATTTAAACAGAGGTGAGATAATATGAGTAAATTAGGTGTTTATATAAAATCTATATTGGTACCTGTACTTGTGGGAGTAATAGTAGGTGTGATTATTTCTCCATTTATGGATTATGGTTCATTAGAAAAACCACCATTAGCTCCTCCGGGTATTGTGTTTCCAATTGTATGGACTATTTTGTATGTTTTAATGGGTGTGTCTTATGGTATTTTGAAAAGTAATAAGTTGACTGATAGAAGTATTGATAAGATATATTATGTTCAACTTTTGGTAAATGCATTATGGTCTATTTTCTTTTTTGTGTTAAAATGTAGGCTATTTTCATTTATATGGATTTTGTTGTTGGCGGTGTTGATTCTTGTGATGATAGTAAGGTTTTATGAAAAGAACAAAATTGCTGGATTGCTACAAATTCCGTATTTGTTGTGGGTGTTATTTGCATCTTATTTGAATTTTGGATTTTATATTTTAAACAGATAAAAGTAATACGGGAAATTTATTAACTAAATTTCCCGTATTTAAAAATAAACCCTAAAATCAATATCACTAAAAACACAATCCTGTTTTTCAACATATTCCAAAAATTTCACGTCAATTTTATTATTACAAAGTTCATCATAAAATCTATTAAATCTGCCAACATGGTCTTTAATTCTTTTTTTGGCATAATCAACCATAGTACCATTAGTAATTATAAAAAGCCAGTCACTACTTTGGGCGAGAAGAACTTCTCTAGCACACTGATTTAATACACGAATTTTTAATTCATCAGTTTCATTATAGTATGTATGGGCAAGTTCAACCATTTTATCTCCAATATGATGTAGGTGCCTATGTGCATAATCATTTGTTCCATTAAGCCAAACTTCACTATATCCGGTTAGCACCCCAGCTTGATCTACAAGGTGTACATTGTTGCATTATTGGATATTTTGAAATATATTCACTTGGTGTAATTAATTCAAAATTAGATTTATTATAATAAATTTTTTTGAATAATATATATAACCAATAAGGACCTTCATACCACCAATGGCCAAATAATTCAGCATCATATGGGCATAATATAATAGGAGGGTTTTGAGTATGTTGTGACACAAAATTTATTTGACTAGTTCTACTATCAAAGAAATGTCCAGCTTGTTTTTCAGCAGAATCTTTTGCCCACTGAATATTATAAAAATCCTTATTTTCAGTTTTCCCAGTAATACGATAATATTTTATTCCTGTGTGTACACGAACACCATTATGAGCTATGTAAGGTTTAATATAATCATAATCGGCCTCATAGCCAATATCCCTATAAAATTCACGATAATTAAAATCACCAGGATACCCATTAATAGAACTCCATACTTGTCTTGATGATTCAATATCTCTACCAAATGCAATAATTCCGGTTAGGAGAAACAATAGGTGCAAATGTTCCAAATAATGGGGCAGGGTCTGCGTATAATATTCCATGAGATTCAGTTATAATGTATTTAATTCCAAAATCCTTTAAATACTTATCTGCTTCAGGAATATATCCGCATTCAGGAAGCCAAATTCCATTAGGCTTTCTACCAAAATATTTTTCATAAGTTTGAACTCCAACTGCAATTTGAGCTTTTACAGTTTGTTCAGTAGTATATAGAATAGGGAAGTATCCGATGTGTTGCACCACAAGTAATTATTTCTAAAACTCCTATATCTTGAAAATACTTAAAACCATTTATTAAATTACAAGCATATTTATCTCTAAATATGCGTAAATCGTTGGAATATCTATCATAATAGTATTTTGCTAAATTATTTACTCTTTCATCATAAACAGTTCTTTCAATTTCCTTTTTTGCAAGTTCAATATGTTGTTCCAAATATTTGATATATCTTTGTTGTAACAATTTATTGTCAAGCATACATAAAAGAGGAGGAGTCAAAGACATAGTAATTCTGAAATCAACACCTTCATTAACTAGCATTTCAAAATTAGTTAATAAAGGAATATATGTCTCAGAAATAGCTTCATAAAGCCATTGCTCCTCTAAATAATCTTCACTTTCAGGGTGATGTATAAATGGTAAATGTGCATGTAAAACAAAGCTTACATATCCTTTAGTCGAACTCATAATGCATTTTTTCCTTTCATAATAAAGTCTTTAATTCTAGAATTTAAATTGTGAGGAAGGATTTTTTAAAATCTCATCATCATACATATCTTTGTAAAATTTATATATATCTTTCAAAAATTTAAAAGACTTAACACTTTTTTTAATAACATTATCATTATTTGTATTTCTAAATATAACAAATTCCTTAATCTTTTCAAACAAAATATGGTCATTTGGAGATTCTAATTCATTAGATTCAGCAATATATAAATAATCTGAATTATTATCTGTAGAAGTAGAAGAATCTTTTATAAATCTTCTTGCAAGTTCTATATCAAATTTGCAATCTGAATCTTCAGTATTTAAGTACCAGCAATTTGCAAAATCATTAATCTCAACCTCATATGTTTTATCAAGAGTAATATTATGAACAATTATTATTGGTTTGGTTATTTCAAAAAAATTCTCTCCATAAGTCTTCTTCATATTTTCTATATCTACATCAGACACTTCCCAATAAACAAATAGAGTTTTTGGAGTCTGGGCTAATATTTTAACAACAGTATTTCCATATTTATAAGGTAAATCATAATATTCTGTAATTTGAACAGGAGAATTTTCGGTTTCATTTACCTTTTTAGTAGATGTAGATTTTTTTCTGGTTGTAGTTTTTTTGCCAGAAGTTGTTTTAGAGGAAGCCTTTGCACGAGTAGTAGTAGCTGTTTTTGTAGATGCTTTTGTAGCTGTTTTTGTAGATGCTTTTGTAGATGCTTTTGTAGCCTTTTTTGTAGTCTGTTTTGTACCTTTTTCTGTACTCTTTTCAGCACTTTTTTCTGCTTCAGCAGATTTTACAGAAGACTTTTTTGAAGAAGTTTTTTTTCTTGATGAAGTCGATGAAGTCTTTGTGGTCTTCTTGGTACCTTTATCATCTATTACTTTTTCCGTATCTAATTCAGGCAAAACAGTGTCAGCTTTCTTCTTTGAAGAAGTAGGTTTTTTTGCAACATTATTCTCAATTATTATTCCATTTTCATCAATTTTTTCTTTTGCTTTTCTTGGCATAATTTCCTCCTTAGTATACTCTCTAAATTCACTAAATATATACTATACCATAAATAAAAAAAAAACAATAGAAAAAATAAAAAAATATAGTAAAATTTGTAGTATTTTGTCAAAGGAAAATTGGAACCCAAAAAATTTAGGGACGGTCCTTAAATTTCCCTTGCTTTGATTCCAAAATAATGTCTCCAAATTTACAAAAAAAATATTGACTTTTAAAAAAAACTTATATAGAATATTTTGTAGAAAAAGCGAGAAAAAATTACGAAAGAAAAAACTGAAAGGAGCCTGGGGGATAATGAAAATTTTAATGTTAACATGGGAATATCCACCAAGAATTGTGGGTGGAATTGCAAGGGTAGTACATGATTTATCACACAAACTAGTAAAAGCAGGAAACGAAGTTACTGTAGTAACTTACAAAGAAGGTGATACACCAGAATTTGAAAATGATAAAGGAGTAAAAGTATACAGAGTAGAAAATTACATGATACACCCAAATAATTTTACAGATTGGATCATGCAATTGAATTTTAATTTGACTTCAAAAGCAAGTCAAATAATAAATGAACAAGGAAAATTTGACTGTATACACGCCCATGACTGGTTAGTAGCTTATTCTGCTAAAACATTAAAAGATGCTTTTCAAATCCCAATAGTTTCAACAATCCATGCAACAGAATCAGGAAGAAATAGTGGAATCCATGATGATGTTCAAAGATATATAAATGACACAGAATGGTTATTAACATATGAGTCTACAGAAGTAATTGTAAATAGCAATTATATGAAATGTGAACTACAAAGACTTTTTGGACTACCATTTGAAAAAATAAATGTAATATCAAATGGAATTAATTTAAATAATTTTAATGGAATAGACAGAGATTATGATTTTAGAAGAAGATATGCAATGGATAACGAAAAAATTATTTTATACATTGGAAGATTGGTATATGAAAAAGGAGTTCAACATTTAATATCAGCAATGCCTAAGATTATTAATGGATATAATGATACCAAATTAATAATAGGTGGAAAAGGTGGAATGTATGATGAACTAAAAGAACAAGCTAGAAATTTGGGAATAGAAAACAAAATATATTTCACAGGATATTTATCATCAAAAGAAGTTCAAAAAATGTATAAGTGTGCTGATATTGCAGTATTCCCAAGTACATATGAACCATTTGGAATAGTTGCATTAGAGGCGATGCTTGCAGGTGTTCCAACAGTTGTTTCAGATATAGGAGGTTTAAATGAAATAGTAGACCATGGAGTTAATGGAATGAAAAGCTATGCTGGAAATGCAAATTCCATAGCTGATTCTGTATTAACTCTACTATATAATCACCAATTATGTGATAATATCGTAAAAAATGCGAAAACTAAAGTAAAACAAGAATTTGACTGGAATAAGATAACACACGAAACATATTTCACCTATGAAAAAGCCATTTGCCAAACAATGGCTGAAAAACAAGCAAGAGAAATCGAACAAGAAAATGCAAGAAAAACAGCAAAAGCAAAGAATTCAGAAAAAGAAATAACTAAATTACTAGACTTTAAGAAAAAACACGCATATGCATAGTGGATGTACCCACTCAATCAAAAAATTAAAACATAGGAGGTAAAAAATGAATGTATATGATACTGCTAATAAATTAGCCTATGAACTAAAAAATTCAGATGAATACAAAACATATAAGCAGGCAAAAGATAAAATAATGCAAAACCCAGAAATGAAAGCAAAGATAGAGGAATTTGAAAAAATAAGATATGATGCACAGGTATTAGCCATAAAACAAGGAGAAGGCGATACCGAAAAAATGCAAAAGTTACAAGAGTTATACACTATTTTAATAAATAATAAAGAAATTAAAGAATACTTTGATTTGGAAGTTAAATTTAATGTTATGGTTGCAGATGTAAATAAGATAATTGCAGAAGCAATAAAAGATGTTTTATAAAATAATTGGAGGACAGGTATGGAGTTAATAACTATATTAGTAATGTCTGTTATAATACTAATTATACTAGTAATCCTTCTAAAATTGAACAAAAAAAATATTAATCTAATTAAACAAGTAGGAAATGATAAAAAGTTAAATGAAATAACAAATTCTTTGCCAGAAAATGAAGAAGTTTGTCGAGAAATCCTATCAATGCTAAAAAACGATGATGTTAATATAAAAGTAAGTGATGAAAATAAAGAAGCAAGTTTATATATAGTTGCCACAAATACCATTTTAATTGCTAATATAAAAAACACATTTACAAGAATTCAAACAATAGCTCATGAATGTATTCACTCTATTCAAGATAAACATTTATTATGGTTTAATTTTATATTTTCAAACATCTATCTATTATATTTCGGAATAATAATTATTCTAACTTTATTTGATAAGATAATATCTCCAAACAAGTATGCAATCATTTTAGTTATGATGTCAATTTTGCTTTTTTTCATACGATCTTATTTGGAAACTGATGCCATGATTAAAGCAAGATTTTTAGCAAAAGAGTATATGCAAACAAAAGAAGATGCTATTGACCAAAAGAATATAGAAATAATTGTAGAAAATTTGGATAAAATGAATGCTATTGGAATCAAATTTTATAATTTAACTTTGCTATTTCAATATTTATCAAAAGTAATAATCTATTGCATTGTAGCAATTATATAGTCAAATTATAGTAAAAAAAGTATAAAATAAAAAAAATTGCAAAAAATATATTGACGAAAAAATAATTTAATTGTAAAATTATATCATAAAAATAATATTCAAATGAAAAAAGGAGAGAAAAGTATGAGAAAATTAAGTAAAATTTTATTATTTGTTTTAGTAACAGCAACATTAGTATTTACCTTTTCAGCAAATGTTAATGCTATAGTTGATGCAGATGGATATGAAATATTAGATGGGGAAACAACACCATCACCAACAACATCACCATCACCAAAAGCGACAACATCACCATCACCAAAAGCAACAACATCAGCAACACCACAAAATACTCCAGATACTGCAACAACACCACATCCTCAAGCAGGAACTTTTCAAGGTGTTATATATGGAACAATAAGTTTGATTACATTAGGTGTAGTAATAATAGCATACAAGATGATAAAAAAATATAATTATTAAAATAAAAATAATTTAATATATAAAAAACACATATTTTTTGAAAAAATTTCAAAAATAGGTGTTTTTTTTATTATTTATATGATAGAATAGCAAATGTAATAAAAATCAAAGGGGAGTGTTAGGATGTCTGAAATTAAGTATAAAAGAATATTATTAAAA
This sequence comes from uncultured Clostridia bacterium, assembly GCA_947630155.1. Classification (GTDB taxonomy): domain Bacteria; phylum Bacillota; class Clostridia; order TANB77; family CAG-508; genus CAG-492. The sequence continues at coordinate 10,871 of CANRGM010000001.1, read as the reverse complement.
TTAAGTGGAGAAGCATTAGCTGGAGAAAATAAAACAGGAATATCTCCTGAAGTATTAGATGATATAACATCACAAATAAAAGATTTAAGAGATTTAGGAGTAGAAGTAGCAATAGTAGTAGGAGGAGGTAACTTTTGGAGAGGTAAATATGGTCATACTATGGAAAGAACTACTTCAGACTATATGGGAATGTTGGCAACAACAATAAATGCACTAGCATTACAAGATGCTCTAGAAGCAAAAGGTATGTTTACAAGAGTACAAACAGCAATTGAGATGAGAGAAATAGCAGAACCATATATAAAAAGAAAGGCAACAAAACATTTAGAAAAAGGAAGAATAGTAATATTTGCAGCAGGAACAGGAAATCCATTTTTTACTACAGATACATGTGCAGCACTAAGAGCAGCAGAAATAGATGCTGAGGTAATTTTAGTTGCCAAAACAATAGATGGAGTATATTCAGCAGATCCAAAGACAAATCCTAATGCTGTAAAATATGATGAAATTACTTATTTAGACATACTAAATAAAGATTTAAAAGTAATGGATTCAACAGCTACATCTTTATGTAGAGATAACAATATACCATTAATAGTTTTTGCTATGAGTGAAAAAGGAAATATGGTAAAAGCTGTTAAAGGTGAAAGAGTTGGAACATTAGTTAAATAAAGTTATAAAATTAAAGGAGAGAAAATTATGGATTATAGTGAAATTAAAGAAAAAATGAATAAAACAATAAGTGTATATTCTGAAAATTTATCAGAAATAAGAGCAGGACGTGCAAACCCTGCTATATTGAACAAAATTAAGGTAGATTATTATGGAGTGCCAACACCAATAAGCCAAGTTGCAGGTGTTTCAGTCCCTGAGGCTAGATTAATAGTTATTCAACCATGGGATGCTAGTATTTTGAAAGAAATAGAGAAAGAAATTCTAAAGTCAGATATAGGAATTAATCCAAATAATGATGGAAAAGTAATAAGACTTGCATTTCCTGAATTAACTGAAGAAAGAAGAAAAGAAATTGTTAAAGAAATAAAAAAATTAGCAGAAGATGCTAAGGTTGCAGTTAGATCTATAAGAAGAGATGCTATAGACAATTTTAGAAAACAACAAAAGGATTCTGAAATTACCGAAGATGAACTAAAATTAGCCGAAGAGGAGGTTCAAAAAATTACAGACAGTAATATTAATGAAATTGATAGGATTTTGGCTGATAAGGAAAAAGAAGTTATGAGTGTCTAAGGTGGGATTTATGAATTTTAAGGAAGAATTAAATAAAAAATCTGAATTAATAAATGATTTACTAAAAAGATATATAAGAAGTCAAGAGTGTCCAGAAAAGATTTTAAATTCGTCTGTAGAATATAGTTTAATGGCTGGAGGAAAAAGAATAAGACCAATATTAATAATTTCTACATACGAATTGTTTAGAGAAGATATAGAAAAAACATTTATTTTCGATGTAGCCATGGAAATGATACATACTTTTTCTTTAATTCATGATGATTTGCCAGGAATAGATAATGATGATTATAGAAGAGGAAAATTAACTAATCACAAGAAGTTTAATGAAGCCACTGCAATACTTGCAGGTGATAGTTTATTAAATTACGCATATAATTTAGTACTGAATGATATTATTAATAATAATGAAATTAAAGAAAGAAAATTACAAGCACTTTACGAGTTATCCTATGGAACTGATAGGATGATTGCAGGTGAATATGTAGATACAGAATATGAAGGAAAAGAAATTTTAAGTGAGTATTTAGAGTATATTCATAAAAATAAAACAGGAGCTTTAATAAAAGCATCTGTTAAAATAGGTGCTATTTTGGCTGGAGCTAGTCAAGAAGATATTGATAAATTAACCATTTATGCAGAAAAAATAGGATTAGCATTTCAAATTAAAGATGATATATTATCAGAAATTGGTGATGCAAAAGAAATAGGAAAACCAGTTGGAAATGATAAAGAAAGAGAAAAATGTACATATACTACCAAGTATGGTTTAGAAAAGGCACAACAGATATTAAATGAAATAACAAATGAAGCAATTGAAATTATAAGTGAATTTGATAATAGCGAATTTCTAAGGGAGTTAGCTTTATATATTGCAAATAGAAATAAATAAAAAGGAGTTATTATGGAAAATACAACAAAAATACCTCAGCACATAGCAATTATTATGGATGGAAATAGGCGTTGGGCAAAAGAAAATGGAAAATTGGCAGCAGATGGACATAGAGCAGGGGCAGAAAATTTAGAAATACTTGCCAAATACTGCAATAAAATAGGTGTTAAAATCCTAACTGTATATGCATTTTCAACTGAAAATTGGAAAAGAAGTGAACAGGAAGTCTCATCTTTAATGATATTATTAAATAATTATCTAAACAAATTTTCAAAAAGTGCAAATGAGGATAATATAAAAATAAAAATTTTAGGAGATATTGAAATTTTAGATAATAGTTTAAAGAAAAGTATAAATAAAGCCATAGAAAAAACTAAGAACTGTACAGGTCTTACATTAAATATTGCTTTTAATTATGGTGGAAGAGCAGAAATAGTGTATGCAATGAAAAAAATTGCTACAAAAATAAAAAATGGTGAAATAAATATAGCTGATATTGATGAAAAATTAATCCAGCAAAATTTATATACAGAAAATCAGCCAGACCCAGATTTATTAATTAGACCAGGAGGAGAATTACGCACAAGTAACTTCCTACCATGGCAACTTGTATATACAGAATTCTATTTTACAAATAAATATTGGCCAGATTTTAAAAAAGAAGATTTATTAGAAGCTATAGAAACATTTAACAAAAGAAATAGAAAGTTTGGAGGAAAATAGTATGAATATGAAACGTATTATAACAGCATTAATCGGATTCCCTGTTGTAGCATGTTTATTAATTTTTGGAAATAAATATATAATAGATATTTTATTTGCTTTAACTGCTGGATTTGCACTATATGAATATAATAATGCACTAAAATTAAAGGCAAAACCGGTGTTATGGATAGGTTATTTAGCATGTGGTTTAATAGGATTAATACATGTAATTCCAGTTGAATATTTAGTAAATATAATAGGTATACTAATTCCAACAACAATTTTAATATTATTTTTACATGTAATAATCACAAACATGAAAATAAATATTGTTGATATAGCTTTAACTCTTTTTGGAATCTGTTATATAGTTATATTTTTACTATTCATACCAACTCTTATGGGTCGTCCAAATGGTAAATTATTAGTATGGTACATAATATTTGCTGCATGGGGAACTGATGTATTTGCCTATTTTATAGGATGTAAATTTGGAAAACACAAATTTAGCCAAGTAAGTCCTAAAAAATCAATAGAAGGCTGTATTGGAGGAACTTTAGGTTCATTACTATTTACAGTACTATATACTATATTTTTAAATAATGTATATAACATGGATATAAATTATATTTTAATTAGTGTGATAGGAATTGTTTTAAGTTTAATAGGACAAGTGGGAGACTTTTCTGCATCAACTATAAAAAGATATGTAGGAATCAAAGATTTTAGCAATTTATTTCCTGGACATGGAGGAATGTTAGATAGAATAGATAGTGTAATATTTATAGCACCTTTTGCATATTTTTTATTGATGTTGATTTAAATATTTGAATTGGGGGATTTGATTTGAGTGTTATTATAAATGCAATAAAAATTATTTTCTTATTGGGATTTCTTGTTTTAATTCATGAGAGTGGACATTTTTTTATGGCAAAATTGTGTAAAGTTAGAGTTAATGAGTTCGCAATTGGTTTTGGACCAACAATTTGGAAAAAACAAGGGAAAATTACTAAGTATGCATTGCGCTTAATTCCATTGGGGGGATTTGTAAGTATGGAAGGAGAAGAAGAACGCTCAACCCAAGAAGGATCTTTTAGTGAAGCAAGCATCATAAAAAGAGTTGCAATAGTAGCAGCAGGAGGATTAGTAAACATTATTTTCGCAATAATAGTTTTTTGGTGTTTATCTGCCAGTTTTGTAGGAATTCAAAATGCATTTTATAATGTTGGTTTATTTATAAAAAGTATGTTTGAAGGAATAGCACAAATTTTTACTGGACATGTAACAATAGATCAAATGACAGGACCAGTAGGAATATCAAATATAGTTGCCAAAACATCTGGGATAGCCGATTTTATATATATTTTATCTGTTATATCATTATCTTTGGGAGTAACAAATTTGTTACCATTCCCACCACTTGATGGAGGAAAAATTTTGTTATTAATTGTTGAAGGAATCCGTAGAAAACCATTTAGTCAGAAGTTTGAGATGGCACTACAATCTGCTGGCTTTTTTGTTCTAATCACACTATCCATTTTTGTGGCTTATAATGATGTATTAAAGTTGTAACTTATACTTTTTTGTCAAAAACTCTTTAAAATTTCGTAAAAATAGTATACAATATCATAAAATATGTAATTTTAAGGAGAAAAAGGATGAATAAGAAATGGGAATTTTATGAAAAAGATAATGAACAAATAAAAAAAGTTCAAGAAGAATTTGGAGTAAGTAGATTATTAGCAACTATAATTGTTAATAAAGGCTTAAAAACAAAACAAGAAATAGAAGTGTTTTTAAATCCAACACGTAAAGATTTCCATGATCCATATTTAATGCCTGATATGAAAATCGCAGTAGATAGAATTGTGAAAGCCATACAAAATCAGGAAAAGGTAATAATTTATGGGGATTATGATGTAGATGGAATAACTAGTATAACAGTTTTAAAAAAATTTTTAGCAGATAGAGGATTACAAGTTGATAGCTATATTCCAAACAGATTAGATGAAGGTTATGGATTAAATAAAAATGCAATTGAAAAAATAGTTAAAGATGAATACAAGCTTATGATTACAGTAGATTGCGGAATTTCTGGAATTGAGGAAATTGAATATGCAAATAGTTTAGGTTTGGAAACAATTGTTACTGATCACCATGAACCAGCAGAAACTTTGCCTAAGGCATTGGCTGTAGTAGATGCTAAGAGAAAGGATAATGAATATCCTTTTAATCAACTAGCAGGAGTGGGGGTTGTATTTAAATTAATACAAGCTATAAGTATATTATATAATTTGGAAGAAAAAGAGTTTTTGAAATATTTAGATATAGTTTGTGTAGGAACAATATCAGATATAGTCCCTTTAGTAGATGAAAATAGGGTAATTGCTAAATTAGGTTTAAAACTGGTAGAAGTTACTAAAAATATAGGATTGAAGGCTTTATTAAATTCAATAGGATATAAAAAGATTGATTCATCAACAATATCTTTTGGAGTAGCTCCAAGAATAAATGCATGTGGAAGAATGGGATTTGAGCAAGAAGCACTAAAGTTATTTTTAACAGATAATATAGTACAAGCTACAGATATATCTAGAAAATTAAATGAATACAATAAAAAAAGACAAGAGATCGAAAAGAAAATATTTGAAGAAGTATTAGTTAAAATTGAAAAATCAGAAAAGGACAAGCCATGTATAGTATTGGCAGATGAAGGATGGCACCATGGAGTAATAGGAATTGTATCTTCAAAAGTAACAGAAATGTATTATAAACCAAGTATATTAATTTGTTATGAAGATGGAATTGGAAAGGGCTCTGGCAGAAGCATTCCAGGGTTTGACTTACATGAGGCTTTGTCAAAATGCGATAATTATGTTGATAGATTTGGTGGACATTCAATGGCTATAGGAATCACGGTTGAAAAAGAGAAGTTTGATAAATTTAAAGAAGAGTTTGAGAAATATGTTAGTGATTCTAATATAAATGAGTTAGCTCCAATTGTTAAGGTTGACGAAGAAATAACAGCTAAAGATATGGATATAAATATTGTAAATGAATTAAATATGCTAGAACCATTTGGAGAAGCGAATAAGATGCCAATATTTATGTATAAAAATCTAAGAATAAATTCAATCAGAGCTCTATCAGAAGGAAAACATCTTAAATTAACATTAAAAGATGAGAATTTAGTTATAGATGCTATTGGATTTAATATGGGTCATTTAGTAAATGATTTTCTGCTTGGAGAAAAAGTTGATGTGTTGGGAAATCTCGAGGTAAATAGATTTAACGGACATGAAAGTGTGCAAATTAATTTAAAGGATATAAGAAAATCTTACTAATTTCCCATTACTAATGTGTAGTAAATTTTCTATAAAAAAAGGGGGGAATAGCTATGTCTGAAGTAAAAGAGGTTAGTATAGATGATGTTTTAGATAAAATGAAAAGGAATAACAGAAAAAATGATTTAAAACTAATAAGACGAGCATATGAATATGCTAAAGATAAGCATGGAGAACAGCTTAGAAAATCAGGAGAGCCATATATTATTCATCCAGTTCAAGTTGCATACATTTTAGCTGAGTTAGAACTAGACGAAGCCACAATTTGTGCAGCTTTATTACATGATGTCGCAGAAGACACAGATGTAACAATAGCTGATATAGAACGAGAATTTTCTCCTGAGATTGCAGAAATGGTTGATGGTGTAACAAAACTTGGAAATTTAAAATATACAAGTGCTGAAGAACAACAAGTTGAAAATTATAGAAAAATGTTTTTAGCAATGGGAAAAGATATCAGAGTAATATTAATAAAACTAGCTGATAGATTACATAACATGAGAACTTTAAAATTTTTGAAAAGAGATAGGCAAATAGCTATTTCAAAAGAAACTCAAGATTTATATGCACCACTTGCAAATAGATTAGGTATGTATTCCTTAAAGTGGGAATTAGAGGATTTATCTTTCAAATATCTAAATCCAGATGAATATAGAGAAATAGTGGAAGGTATAGATAAAAAAAGAGAAGAAAGACTACAATTCATAAATCTTATAGTTGATCAAATAAATGAAGAACTAAAAAGACAAAAAATTAAGGCAGAGATAACAGGTAGAGCAAAGCATTTATATAGTATATATAGAAAAATGCAAAGAGACAACAAATCTTTAGATCAAATATATGATTTATTTGCATTGCGAATTTTAGTAGATAATGTAAAAGATTGCTATGCAGCCTTAGGAGTTGTACATGAATTATACAATCCAATGCCGGGAAGATTTAAAGATTATATTTCTGTACCAAAACCAAATATGTATCAATCTTTACATACAACCTTAATTGGTCCAAAAGGAACTCCTTTTGAAGTTCAAATTCGTACATGGGAAATGCATAGAATAGCTGAATTTGGTATTGCGGCACACTGGGCATATAAAGAAGCAAATAAGGAGAAAAAAACAGCTGTAACAGTTAAAGAAGATAAACTTGCATGGCTTAGAGAAACTTTAGAATGGCAAAAAGATATGCAAGACCCTCAGGAATTTTTAAACACATTAAAAACAGAACTTTTTGTTGATGAGGTATATGTATTTACACCAAAAGGACAAATAAAAGTATTGCCAAGAGGTGCAACACCAATAGATTTTGCTTATATGATTCATGCCGAAATTGGACATCATATGACAGGTTGTAAAATTAATAGTAAAATGATGCCTATAATTACCACACTAAAAAATGGTGATATTGTTGAAATTATAACATCAGATCAATCTAAAGGCCCAAGTCGTGACTGGTTAAAATTTATTAAAAGTTCTGGTGCAAAAAATAAAATACTTGCATGGTTCAAGAAAACTCAAAGAGCAGAAAATATAGAAAAGGGAAAAGTAGCAATTGAGAAAGAAATAAAAAGAATTGGTATTCCATATAGCAAATTTTTTAGAAATGAATATATTCAGGTAGCATTAGATAGATACAAATTTAACACAGTTGAAGATATGTATTCTGCAGTTGGATTTGGTGCAATATCTGCAACAAAAATAATAGCAAAAATGTTAGAAGCATATAAAAAGGATAATCAAGATGAATTTATAGAACAAACACTAGAAGAATTATCAAAGGAAAAAATAAGAAAAACTAAGCCATCAAATGTAGGAGTAGTTGTTAAAGGAATTGATAATTGTCTAGTTAGACTTTCAAAGTGTTGCAATCCTGTCCCTGGTGATGAAATACTAGGTTTTGTAACAAGAGGTAGAGGCGTTTCTGTTCATAGAAAAGATTGTGCAAATATAAAGGACTTAATAACACAAGAAGATAGAATGATAGATGTATATTGGTATAACGATTTAGAAAGTTCATACAATGTTGATATTGAAATTTTATCAAATGACAGAAATGGACTATTAGCAGATATAATAAAACAAATTGCTTCAGTAAAAACAAGGCTAATGGCAATAAGTTCAAAGGTTAATAAAGACAAAACTGTAATTACAGAAGTAACTGTTGAAGTAGAGAATTTGGAAGATTTAAATAATGTTTTAAAGGCATTAAGAAAAGTAGATAATGTATATGAAGTTAATAGGAAGAAATAAAAAGAAAGAAGATGTATATAATGATACTAAAGAGAATAAAAGTATTAACTCCATTTCAATTAATTACAAATGTGTATATAATACAAAATAGAAGAACAAAAGAAACAATGGTTGTAGATCCAGGAGCAGAAGTTGATAAAATTGTAGAAATGTTAGATATTTTGAATGCTAGGGTTAAATACATATATTTAACCCATTGTCATGGTGACCATATAGGAGGGGTAAGTGAACTTCAAAAAAGAAAAGGTGGTAAAATTTTAATTCACAGATTTGATGCTGATGGATTAACAAATTCTAATATAAGTTTAACAGATTACCTTGGAATAAATGCAAGTTTTGAACCAGATTCAAGATTAAATGAGGGAGATTTGTTACACTTGGGTGACATAGAATTTAAAGTAATACATACTCCTGGACATACAAAAGGTGGAACATGTTTGTATTGTAAACAAGAGAGTTTTTTAATTAGTGGAGATACCTTATTTAGAGGAACATGGGGAAGAACAGATTTGCCAACAGGAAGTTTGGAAGATATAATGGAATCTATTACAAAAAAATTACTTGTTCTTCCAGATGAAACTATTGTTTATCCCGGACATGGAAAAGCTACTATGATAAAGGAAGAAAAACCTATTTATCTGGAGTTGAAACCTAGGTTAGATTAATGTAATTTATTTTGAAATATGAAATTTTATTCATAAAAGACTGTGTAACCTACATTAGTTCTATTTCTATAACCATGGACATATAATATTTATAGGATATTATATGCAAAGGAGAAATTATTCTAGTGAAGGTAAAGGTTGTAACAGTAAAAGATATAGTTAAATATTTAGTTAAAATTGGTATTATTTTTAGTATTATAGCTATTTTAACTAATTTTTTTTATGGTAGAAAAAATAATAATAATTTGTCTTTTGATGCTTCAAAATTTTTGGCTATGCTTCAAAAAGAAATCTTATTGTTAAGAGAAGATGAAGAAGTTAGTGTTAGTTTAGGTAAAAAAGGATATGCTACTAAAACATTAGATAATGAATTTAGTATGTTTAAGGCTGTTGCTACTACAAATTCTAATAGTAAATTTTTAGATAATAGTAGTAATATAAATAATAATCAAGATTCCGCGATTCAAGCTGAATCAGAAGATAGCAGTGAAAAAAATGAAGCAAATCAGGTTGAAGGTGAAGAGTTGGAGAAAGCAAAAGTTGGAGTGACAGTTGAGCAAATTCCGTCTAGCATTGCTGATAAAACATCGTGTGAAATATATGGAGTAAAACTTAGGAATGAATCGGATTATAATTTAGAAGCGGAAATTACAGATTTAGATGTTAATTTTAATAAACAAAATATTATAATTTTTCATACTCATACATGTGAGAGTTATACTCCAACTGAACAATATCAATATGTATCAACAGGAAATTATAGGACAACAGATTTAAATTATACTGTTGCTAGAGTTGGTGATGAGTTGGAAAAATACTTAATAAATTATGGGTATAGTGTTATACATGATAAGAGTTATCATGATTACCCTGCGTATAATGGCTCTTATGATAGATCTCTTATAACTGTTCAAAATTTATTGGAGAGTTATCAGGATACAGATGTTGTTATTGATTTACATAGAGATGCTATTGGTGATAATACTTATGCTCCAAAGGTTAAAATTGGTGAAGATTATTGTGCTAGGTTAATGTTTGTTATTGGAACTGATGGAGGGGGATTAAAGCATGATAATTGGAGAAATAATTTGAAATTTGCTATTAAGGTTGTACAAAAGGGTAATGAGTTGTATCCTGGTTTGTTTAAACCGGTTATTGTTAGGAATTCTAGGTATAATCATCAGGTGGCTAATGCAGCTTGTATTATTGAGGTTGGGGCTACAGGGAATACTTTGGAGGAGTGTTTGAATAGTATGAAGTATTTTAGTAAAATTTATGATGAGTTGTAGGTTTTTGTGTGTGTTTTGGGGGCCTGAAATTCTATAATAAGTAGACCAGCGTAGACTGGTGTGGATATATATTGTTTTGGAAATGCTTCCCAACAGCGCACAGAGAGTAATAATTTTGTCAATGGGTGTCAATGGGGACGGAGATTTTTGACACAATAAATAAAAAGGTGTGTCAAAAATCTCCGTCCCCATTGACAGAATTATAACTCTCTGTAGCTAGTCGGTCCCCACTTAAGCCGCATTTCCAAAACAATATATATCCACACCAGTCTACGCTGGTCTACTTATTATATAATTTCTCGGCTGCGTTATGTGGGGGAGGTGTTGTTTGGGATTTTTTCCTAAATTTAAAAAAAAATAGAAATTTGGTCTTGAAATTGTGGGGCACTTGGGATAAAATTATTGCATATACTAAAGAGGGAGTGATTGTGGTGTCAAATATTGGTATTAGTTTAAAGAAGAGCGGAATATCAGCAAAAGAG